>JBBSPQ010000172.1:0-5537 GCA_038258585.1 Pseudomonadales bacterium | reverse complement strand
TCCTTGCGCTGGTTGGCGACGTGTTCCTGCTGGCGCTGGACACGCAGCAGTGCTTTGCGACGATTATTCGAACCACGCTGCGCTCGTGCCACCTTGCGCTGCAAAACGCGCAACTTCTTTTGTGCGGCGCGGTAGTAGTTAGGATTCTCGACTTTCACCCCATTGGACAGGGTTGCCAGCGCGGAAATCCCTACGTCAATGCCGACCATTTTATCGGTCTTGGCAAGAAGGTCAGGCGCTTCCACTTCGCAGGCAAAGCAGGCGTACCAGCAGCCCGCCCTGTGGATGATGCGCGCGGTCTTCACGTCGCCCTCAAGTAGTCTGTGCCAGCGCACGGCAACCCGCCCAATGCCGTAGAGCTTCAGCCGACGCCCGTCAAGACGAGCGCCCACGCCGAACTGTTTGAAGGCGAACGAGTGGAAATGTTGGCGTCCCTTGAAACGTGGATAGCCCGGTTTCTCGCCCGCTTTGACGCGGCGAAAGAAGGCTTGAAACGCCTTGTCCAGATCATCACAAACGGTTTGCATCGTTTGACTGAAGACGATCTGCGCCTGGGGGAATGTCTTGCGGTAGTTGACGCCCGTTCGTTCCTGTTCCGACTTGCTGACCGAGCGGCCTTCAAGCTCGTATACCCACTTACGCTCGGAGAGACACTGGTTGTACCAGGCGCGGCAAACGTTCAGCACCTGGAACATTTGTCGTTCCTGTGCAGGCGTTGGATAGAGGCGGTATTTGAAAGTCTTCAACGCCACCTACGTTCCCTTTTGCGCTTCAATGTAGCGACGAATCGTGTCTTGAGAGACGTTCCCGGCAGTGCTGGCGAAATACGCCCGTGTCCACAGCGACGGAAGTTTAAGGAGATGAGGATACTTTTTGCGCAGTTCGTGCGACGTGATTCTTTTGCACATTTGCACAATATCAGCCGCGCACGTTGTTGGAAATGCCTGAACGAACAGATACACATGATCCGGCTGAATTGCCAGTTCCAGTACACGCCAACCTTGTTCTTCACACTTCCGACGAATCAGTACCTCGCAGTCTTGCGCGACACTGTTCACGAGAACGGGTTTTCGTCGTTTCGGTATCCAGATCAGATGATAGACAATCAGGTATATTCGATGCTCGTCGCGCTGATATTCCATGCTCAATCTGTCATTAGACGTGTTGATATTATACCACACTTCGACATTTCGAACAAGTATTCAGGACGGCTAAAGCCAAGAACGCTTTCATCCACAGCCGCTAAAGCCCTACAGGTAAGCCGTAAAGAGGGGGATGAAAAAGCACTCACCGAACTGGTCGGTGAGTGCCGGATGAAACTTGGAGGGAGATACTGCGATTTGCGGGATGACCTGAAGAGCAGGTATTAGCGCGAAATCTGGCAGATGATGGTGATGTGCGACGATCCTCCGGCGCTAGTCGCCGGGGTGACAATCGCCGCTGCCTTGATGTGCGAGCTTTGCCCGGTAACGGAGTTGCCCGCAATGTCGAGGAAGGCCACGAACGGCGCATCGCTGGTGCCATTGCCAGTGGGCGTATCGACGGGAAGCCCCGCCAGCAAACGCCAATCGGCAGTAAATAGGCCACTCGATGTCTTGCTGCCGTTCTCGATGACGAGTTCAAGGTTTCCCCCGGTCGTCAGCAGCGTGAAGTTGCCAATGTTGGCAAATTCGATCACTTTGCCGAGATCCACCTGGGCTTCGAGCGAGCCTTTTACGCTGCTCGCTGGCTGGATTTTGCCCGCCGAGGTTGAGCCGGGGACATCGATCCGCGTAATCTGCGTACCGTTAAAATCGCGGGTGGTCAGGGTCGAGCCGGGCTGCTTGAGCGCCGCGTCGATCAATGCCTGAGTCGCAGTTGCCGCCTTGCTGTTATCCGACGATTCAACCACCATCAGGAAATAAGCTGGTGTGTCGGTTGTCGGAGCATCGAAGACCGGATAATCCAGGTAGCCCATCGTGACCGAACCGTCGATGTAGTCTAACACGTCGCTGGTCAGACCTGTTTGCTGCTCGAAGGTCGTTTGCGGCGTATTGGCCGAAACATCGCGCAGGGTGCTGAAGTTGTTGGTCAGGTTGCCCCAGGTAAGCGCTTCGAACGTCTGCGGGGTCAGGAAGCCGAACAAGCTCAGCCCCGCATCATCGGCAATCTGCTTAACTTGGTCAGCAGGCAGACCCGTGAGTTCCTCAAGTTTTTGCTCGTTGATGCCTGAAACCAGGTCAACCGTCAGGCTGCTGCCGGTATTGCGGAAGCCGACGCCATAACCCTTGAAGGTGTTGTCGAGCAGCGCAATCAACTGCTGCTGAATCTGCTCCGGCGTGCCATTGGGATCGACGCCGGGAATGGCAAACTGACCATTGGCGAACAGGTCATTCTTCAGCGCCGGGTAGAGGATTGACTCATGCAGCGGGCAGTACAGACCGGGGCTGGCGTAGACCTTCGCGAACGAGCCGGGAACCAAACCACCGTAGACGTCCTGGAAGTTCTGCGAACCGCCGAGCGAGGGCGAACCATTCGCCACATCGACAATCGCCTCATAGGAGGTTTGACCCTGCGTGAGCACCAGATGATCGCCGACGATGCCCATCGCGACAGGCGGTACATCTGCGTCGAAGTTCGCCGCAGTCGGATCATTCAAGAGGGTGTAGCTGTAGCCGTTGTAGGTCATGGAGCGCTTGGGCGCATTTGCCATCTTGCCGGTACTCAGCGTATCCGTGACAAATGCTCTCGCACCTGCCGGGTCGATAATCGAGGCCAGGATGACCACGCTTGGACGCGGGGTTTCCTGCAAGGCGCTCGACATCAGGAAATCCGACATCGTTACCGAGAGGCATTGCAAGTTGACAATCGAGACATCATCGCCCAGCCAGGGACGAACCTGCTTCGCAGTAATCAGGGGGTTGTTGAACAGTAAACTGAGCATACGCTCGATGTCACCCTGGAAGGCCAGGCTGAGGCCATTACCGCCGCTTGAACCGTTCATAACCGTATAGAGGTCGGACATCCGGTCAAAGAAACCGGGGCTGGTATCAACAGAGATGTAGAGGGTGGATTTCGATGGAGCGAGCATATTAGACTGCTGCGCGGCGGCGACGTTCACCACCCACGATGCAACCCAGGCTTTTTGCCCACTGGTCGGTTCGACTTCGTACCAACCGTTAATATCGCCAGCCATCGCGAATACAGGCAAACGGACGCCCTGACGCGCGTGCGCCACGATTGCGTAGTTTTCACCGGGACCGGAGCGCAGATTGACCTGGTTGCTCACAACAGTCGCCTGTAAATGCTGATTCTCCAGATTGACTACCGAGGGGGAATCGTCTGCAAAAGCAACGGTTGACCACCCTAATGACAAAACTAGGAGTACAAGAAGGAGAATACCAAGTTTTCTCAACACAACCCTCCATTAAACGCAACTTTGACTCATATTCTCTATATTACAACGTATCACCTTAAACTCAAAACGATTAAAATGAAATCTATAAAAAATACTACCCCAATTAAGTTGATAATTTATTCAGAAAGTGTTCTAAATCAATTTTCCCAGTCTGGTGGTCGCGCTTTTGACCCCCGATTCCTGCTGGAATAAGCCATTCTCAGGTAACATTCGGAGAAGTTAATGGGCAATTCGAATCTTCCAAAGTCAAAACGCCGTTTAACGCTGCGCAGAATTCTTATTTTTCTACTCCTATTGACAACCCTTGCCCTCGTTCTCGTGCTTGTGCTCCCCACCGCGATGCTGCGGATTTTGAACTTTGTGCCGAAAGGAAACGTTCAAACCTTCTGGAATCAGGTTCAACTGGAAACCGGAACTGCCCCACCACGCCTCCCGTCTATCCTGCAAACTCGTCTTCCTACGGAGGTACTCGCGCTGCCTACTTTCACCGCTTTGCCCTCCCCGATTCAGCCGACTATCGACACTGCGACTGCGGTACTCGTTACGCCTGCGCCTGGGACGACCGGGACGGTCGTCCCAACGCTTCAACCCTCTCCAACGCTTCAACCCTCCCCGACGGTCAGCCCAACGCCGAGCAACTTTTATGCGGCCTGGTTTTCCAGCGTCTTTGAGCCGGAGCACGTTCGAATCTTCTCGAAAGGTCATCTCGACCTGAAACTCCAGGGAAGCAAAGCCTTTGCCAATGCCCTGTGGATTGGCGAAGATACGAATAGTCTGCCGTTGGGCATTATCGAGTTCAACGAAGACGCCATCACGGAGCTTTGTTCCGTCTACTTCAATGACTGCCGCAATCCACGCTTTCGCATTGACAAAGTGGATTTCCGACCCGGTGGAATGGTCGTCTATGGGAGCATTAACGTTCTCAACGTGTTCTGGCAGCCGGTCGGTGTCGTCCTGCTGCTCGACGACGACGGTCTTCTCCTGAAGATTACGGGCATGATTTGGAACGATGAGGTTTATGACGTGCCGAAAACAGGCTCGATCACAGAGACGCTCAATAATCTCATTGACCTGGGTAATGATGCGCTCAGTACGATGCACATTTACACGACCGGATACGACCTGATGATTGCGCAGATGTATTTCGACGATGACCGCTTTATCGTCGTCCTGAAAAGCGCTGTTAGTTGAGGGAGGGGAATAGCTGAAGCGAAAGCAAAAATGCTCCATGATAGAAACACATGGAGCATATTCAGTAGAGCAATAGTTGCTTATTCAAAATGAGGACGTGCATATCAATCAGCACGTCCGCATAAACTCAAATGACTACGACGGAGCGAGAACACTAAACTGACTATCGCCAGGGCCGAGCTGGTTTATATTCTGGGTCAACTCAACAATGTTGCCCATGGTGGCGAGCTGTGGCTTTTTGTATTCTTTCTTGATTTCTTGTGTCACTGCACCCATGTTTTTATCCTATATCCTTAGACTGTCCTACATGTTATATCGAAATAACTTGAGAGTCAAGAACTTAAGTGAGCAGGCGATCCCGTCAAGTATTAGTGGGGGTGTGAAGCAGAAAAGCATCCTCTAAACCAGACCAAAAGTGTTTCTGTTTCATACTTTCTTGGTCGTACTTCAAGGGATAAAGCTCAGTCAGTTAAAGCGCATGACAAGAGTTGAGTTCCGCTGTTCAACCATACCTCACCCGTAGCTTCCCTCGCCGCTGCTGGACTGTCAGTTTCAGACCCCAACGCGACATAAATACCCTGCGATGTGACAGCGAAGGAGCGCGCAAAAGTAGGGGCGTTCAAAAGCGCGACTGGTTCCCACGATTCCAGATCGCATGTCGATTGCGCTGTAACCGACCAGCCCGCTCGCGACGGTTCATTGCACAGCAGGTAGAGCCGCCCATTGAATATATTGATGTCCTGAGGACGGCTGCACTGACCTGGGGTAAGCTGCGATGCCTGCAAACTGGCGTCGATAGCGAACACTCCCAGTGGATCCCAGTGCATGTCGTTCACTGTCTCCCCAGCGATATAGACCGTCGCCCCTCGGTAGGTGACCGCGCGCTCGACCCTGTTGGCAGGTGTCGAACCAAACACCGGGATGGCGCTGATTTCAAAGGCACTGCCAT
>JBBSPQ010000171.1:0-5539 GCA_038258585.1 Pseudomonadales bacterium | reverse complement strand
GAAATAGCACTGAGACTTGATACGCCACCTTTATTGTCGGGATTAACTTCAATTCCACTCAAAATCCGTACCTCTAATTATCACAACGCATTGAAAAACAAAATTTTTTTGTCGAAAGCACAGCAATTGTAAGTTTTTGTAATCTGCCCGGGAAAACGCCGAATCTGAGTATACTGTCTCGAAAGAAGTGAGTATACTGCCAGCCGGTCTAAAAAAAACAAAGCCTCAGTAGAGACTTACCCTGGAGGGAAAAGAGAATGACAAGACATATTAAGTATGCGGCAGGAGCCACATTCGCAGTTGCTCTCGTAGCACTGGGTGTTACTCAGTCCAAATTGCAAGGGCCCGCAGAAGCTGCTAGCTCAATGGTAATGGCACCAACTTTCTTGGTTGATCCTTACTGGCCAAAGCCATTGCCAAATCAGTGGATTCTTGGCCGTACCATCGGCGTTGATGTCGATGCCCGTGACCACGTGTTCATCGTTCACCGTGACCAAGACGAAATGTTCGGCGGTATTACTGAAATCGGCCTGAAACTTGGTGTCAGCGAATGCTGTACTCCAGCACCTCCTATCCTTGAATTCGACCCAGCAGGAAACCTTGTAAATGCTTGGGGCGGCCCAGGTGAAGGCTTCACATGGCCTGCATCCAACCACGGTATCGAAGTTGCTCCTAATGGCAACGTATGGATTGGTGGCAATGGTGGCGGCGATTCTCACGTACTAGTATTCACGGGCGATGGGAAATTCGTAGCTCAGTATGGCGAGCCGGGCAATGCACCAGATAGCAATAGCACCACTCACTTCTCACAAGTTGCGGAGCTGGAAATTGTTGCTGCTGACAACGAAGTATACCTTGCAGACGGTTACGGCAATAAGCGTATTGCGGTCATCGACCTGAACACAGGTGCGTTCAAACGGTACTGGGGTGCCTACGGCAACAAGCCTACTGACGAGCGTCAGACTTACACACCGGGTGAACCACTGGCACAGCAGTTCCGTGGACCGGTTCACTGCGCAACGCCTTCAAACGATGGCCTGATTTATGTGTGTGACCGTGGTACTGACCGTATCCAGGTTTTCCGCAAAGACGGTACTTTCGTGAACGAAGTACAAGTTGCACCAGCGACTCTGGCACAGGGTTCTACATGGGATATCGACTTCTCCAAAGATCCTGAGCAGAAGTATCTTTACCTTGCTGATGGCCAAAACTTTAAAGTTTATATCCTTGATCGTAAGTCAATGGAAGTCCTGACCAGCTTCGGTCACGGCGGCCGTGGCCCAGGCCAGTGGTATGCACCACACAGCCTTGCCACTGACTCCATGGGCAACATCTTCACTACAGAAACTTACGAAGGTAAGCGTGTACAGAAGTTTGTTTACCAAGGCATCAAAGAAGTTACGCGTGAACACCAAGGTGTTGCATGGCCTGCAGACAAACTGTAAGGTTTAGTTGATATAGATGCCTGTTTTTTTAAGGCTTGAAAAGCCACCGCGTTTATAAACGACCCGGTGGCTTTTTTATTTCCGCGTTGAATCGCGAGTTTGAATCCATTAAGTTCACATTCAGGCTCCTGCAACTATAATGTCGATGAGCCTTTCATAATGAGTATCAGATTGTATCAACCAGATTAGCATCAGGAGTATTTATGACAATTCGTCACCTTTTTCTTTCTATCCCCGTGCTGTGCGCGCTGAGTGGCTTCACTGCATTGGCCAGTGCCGATGACATTGCAGTTAATTATGACTATACGCAGAAACCTCAGGTTGACTTCAGTAAAATGCCGAAAGGCCCGCTGAAGATATCCTCATTCACCGACAAGCGTGGTGTGGGTGCGAAACAGATAACAGATTCAGTCATGGCAGAAGAAGCAGTCGCAGATATCGTCAATGACGCGTTGGTGCAGGCTTTTGAAGCAGGTGGTGCGGCATTGGTTGAGGATGGTCAGAAGTTGACACTGGGTGGCGAGATCACCGAAGTCCAAGTTGCCGATAAAGATGGTGGTGTTGAGGTTACCATTCGCACTCATGTCACGTTGAAGAATGGGAGTCGAACTGCGTTTGACACGGTAATATTCGGACGTGACTCCGGAGCGACAGTGGACGCAGCTACTAGAGCGGCATTGGACAAACTGGTGAATTCTCTAATCTTGGACGACTACTTCCTGATGGAAGTGATCTAACAATTGAGAGTTGTCTGTAAAAATTGCTGATTGCTCCGGGAAATAATCTGGAGCGTTTCAACGCTCCAGATAACCCAGATCTCAGCCGTAAGCCATCTCTAGCATTTCCATCACACCGCCTATCTGAATTGCCCAATACACGAGAGCAACAACGATAATCACAGAGGAAATACCTAAACTGACAATCTCTCTTTTATCCATTCCTGTTCTCTTCATCTCTACATTCCCGTTTCTACTGAACTTTCAAAACAAGCCACGCTTGTCCACAATTTACCTCAGGAAAATCCTATCCATCGTCCCGTTGCTGCAACGCTGAACCAAATCAAGAGCGATGCAATTGCAACGGCTTTCAGCGCCAAAGGATGAATCTCCGCGTGAGGACGTTTCAATAACGGTCGTTTGACTGCAAATACAAAAATTATGCCGGTAGCAAGGGCTGTCATTTTGGCGAAGAAAAAAGCGCTGTAGTACATTCTTACTGCGACAGCCGCAGCCATGAAAATGCCCGTCGCTATCAGCATTGTCACTGCTACTTTGAACCATCTGTGTGCACCATTGGTCACGACATCGGAAGGCACATCACGCAACACCACATTCAAAAGTCGCAGATCGGTGACCAACACAGTACCACCCAACAAGGCCAGCGACATCAAATGCAGTGATTGTCCAATTGCGTACACACCACCATACGTTTTGCCAATCTGGCCCAAGGCGGAAGTTTCCATCCATTCAAACACCGGTAAAAATTCCATAGGGTCTCCTCAAATTTTCCTATCAATTGACCTACTCGGCCATGCAACCCGCTGCCCAGGCAATCAAATCAGAATTGACTCGATAGCAGTCGTACCAATCGTACGCAATTAACCTGCCCGTTGTGACCACGCCGGCCCATAGAGCCAATGATAGTCCTGCCGCGTAACGAAGCCGCTTTGGAGCTACCGGGTCATTGTCCCATGTCGATACCGATTCGTTCATTCGACGGTGAAACAACCATGCGTTGACACCAGCTGCAATCAGAAGAACGAACTTTATACGGAACCAGATACTTTGAGTTGTGCGCACCGGGACAGCGTAGAACAGCAGCAGGCCAGTAATGAACATGATTGTGAAACCGATCATCATCGGCACATTAAGCCGAGCCGCAATTTTTGAGGCAGGAACATTCGTTAGCGCGAGACCCAGCATGCGCAAATCAATCACGAACAGCATGCCAAGGAAGATCATCAGGGTCAGGACGTGAGTGGACTCAACCCAGTTATACATGTAGTACGATTCATGCAGACCTGAACTCCACCCTTGAGCATCCAGCCATTCAGCGAAGTGCAGCAGCAGGTTATTCAAAGCGTTCATTGAGCCCCCTCAATATATTTAGAAAGTACATATACCCCCCCGTGCTATTTATTATTTTGCTTTCTGTGTAACCGGTGACATACGACACCAATTACGGTGGCCGTAAAGATATCACAGCACGGCGAGCGACTGCTCCGTACAATTAGTCAGGTTGTCGTGTTTTCTGTCGCCTTTAAATCAAAACTGGTAATGCTCATGTCTATCAAAACAAATCTAACCACTACAGTTTGCAATGGTTGATGACGTCGGTGAAATAGCCACTGATGCGCACACTGATCACCAGTTCCGATTGGCCATCATTCCGGAAATACCAACCGTGCTGGCCTTCGAATGGCGCTACCAGACTGCCGTAATTAGCCATGTCTGCCGCGCTTTCACGATACTGTACCCAGTAAGAAGTGTCTTTTGGATCATGACCATGGAAATCCGAATAAACCCTACCTCCCTCGACCGTCCATTGATAGAGGATAGCCTGCTTTTCGGCCAGCACCATCATCACCTCGGTGCCCGACCCTGGCGCCAGAATCACTTCTTCCACCGAAGAACGAAATGTCGAGTTGTGGTCCTGATAGACAGATGAGTCTTCCAGCGGCCGCGGATCATCGCCAGTGGGTTCGGTTTCGGTTTGGGGTTCAGAGCAGCCTATTAGGCAGCTTACTAAGACCAGCAGGACACTCATCATCAAGGATCGTCTACCACAATTGCCTTTAATCTCGCTCATATAACCTCTCCAATTACTAATCTCAACGACTCTTACGTGGGTTAACACTCACGAGGATACTTCCCTCTTCCTCCGTATTGAGAATGTGGCCTCATCATCCTTTGGTTCAATCCAGTTTCTTACTGAACCTCAATACAGCCGTCGTGAGTACTACACATAGAAACAGTACCAGAGCCAATACGTCGGAGAGCATTATTCTGAGGTCTGCGCCACGCAACATGATGCCCCGAATTATCCGATTGAAATGCGTGAGTGGAAGAACTTCAGCAAAATACTGCGCTATTTGAGGCATGCCCTCAAATGTAAACATGAATCCAGACAATAGAATGGACGGTAGGAAAAAGAAGAAAGTCATCTGCATTGCCTGAAACTGTGTGCCTGCAACAGTGGAGATCAACAACCCCAACGATAAGTTGGTGCCAATGAAGAGCAGTGCCGCAAGGAATACCGACGATATAGCTCCACGAATGGGGACTGAGAACAACACCCACCCCAGTACGAGAATGATTCCTACCTGCATCAAACCAATCACCACATACGGCAGTATCTTACCCACCATTAACTCGACTGGTCTGATCGGAGTATTGATAAGAAGTTCAAGATTGCCCCGCTCACGCTCTCTGACTATTGCTACTGCCGTAAACAACACCATAGTCATGGTCAGAATCACTCCAATCAATCCCGGCACTATATTGACCGCAGAACGCCGCTCGGGATTATAGAAAGTGCGGAGCTCAAGACGCCCGGATTGAGACACCGGCAATTGCGAATCAAAACTTATCGGCATCGACGTCAACCGTCCGGCCACACCTTGTATCACCGGATCGCTCCCATCTACCATCAGTTGAGCAATCGCACGATCACGCCTCTGCACGCGTCGATCGAAATCTGCAGGAATATGCAACCCTACCGATATCGAGCCCGCATCCATGAGCTGCATAAGTTCCTGTGGAGTCTGAACGGAGTAGTGAAAGTCCACCACTTGCGAGGCCGAGATGTCAGCAACCATCTCCCGGGAAAGACTTGTGTTTGATTCATCGACGACGCCACCACTCAGATGCCTGACATCGGTGTTAATGGCATAGCCAAATAGCGTCAGCTGTATGAGTGGGATACCGACAATCATTCCGAATGTGAGACGATCTCTTCGTAACTGCAGCAGCTCTTTATGCATTATTGCAAACATTCGGGTAAACGATTTCATGCGCCACGCTCCTTCTTCCGTTTGTCGGTTACCGCGACAAAAACATCTTCCAGATTGGGAGTAATGAGGTGAGCGTCCGCTT
>JBBSPQ010000170.1:0-5554 GCA_038258585.1 Pseudomonadales bacterium | reverse complement strand
GTATTCTTCGGCTTCCTCGTATTCGGGTGCTTGTGCTCCTCGCGCAGGTTCGTCTTCGTAGTCGTCCTCGTCCTCTTGATCGTCTTCGTCGTCGTAATAGTCGTCGGCAGGCTCGAGTTCATCATCGTCGCGTTCGCCGTCTTCCAGTTCGTCGTCGTACAGATCTTCGTCGTCGAATTCGTCGTTCAGTTCCTCGTCATCATAGGCTTCATCAAACGCCTGAGTGATCACTGCATCGCGAGACTGCCCTGAGGCTTCCGCCACAGCTTCATCGATAGACTCTTCCAAACCACCCTCGTTGTAATCTTCCTCTTCGATTTCCCAGGCCGCGGCGGTGTCCTCACGCGGTGCCTGATATGGGAGATCTTCATCCAATTCGTCAGATGACTCTTCTTCATAGGATTGTTGGTCGCCAACATACTCGCCATAGGCGTCATCAAATGAAGCAGAAGGTGCTTCGTCATCACCGTAATCATCATCGTCCTCAGAATCTTCAAAGACATGGTTGTCAAGCGGATCGTCGTAGTCGAAATCGAATTCAAATTCATCGTTACGGGGTGATTTGTGCGCAGTCACTGGCACATTTGCAGCTGCCGCTGTTTCAGATTGCACCTCCGCCACCGTGGCGGCGGTATCTACAGCACTGCGCGCCACGCGGTCGATAGGTCGATGGGTCGGACGCTGTGGTGAACGTGGTCTGGCGCTGCCTAATAGATGCTTCTGACGGGCAGTCTGACGGGCATTCGCCACACTCAAACTGGAGGCGGGTGAAACATCTTCATCGTCCTCGTCTTCCACCGAATCCATTAGCACAGGAATTGCGTGATCAGATTTGCTTTTGCCTTGGCGTGACGAGAACTCTGAATTCTGCCGCACCACTTCCGCAAAGGAGCGCTCGACCATCCGGGCGCCCCCATTCGGCAATTCGGATAGCGATAACTCCTCGGGATCATACTGAGGGACATTCTTGTCCAGCGACATTCGCAGCTGACCGCGGCGAGCTCTCAGCGCCAAATGGAGGCCGCGCAGAATCACGCCAACGATTGCGAGGATTAATATCAAAATTAAGAGTTCGCGAAGCCCCATATCTACTGCTCTATCCTAGAATCTGCAAAGATGCGTTAAATTTCCGTAATTTATAACTCAAACTTCATGCGAAGTGAATCGTGTCTTACATGGCAGCCAGTTCGGCCGCTTCCGCGATATCGACTGCAACTATGCGGGATACGCCTGGTTCGTGCATGGTAACACCCAACAACTGATTTGCCATTTCCATGGTGAGCTTGGTGTGAGTAATAAAGACGAACTGCACAGTATCAGACATTTCTTTGACCAAGCGGGCGTAACGTCCCACGTTGGCGTCGTCCAGAGGCGCATCAACTTCATCCAGCATACAGAATGGCGAGGGGTTCAGACGGAAGATCGAGAACACCAGCGCGATTGCCGTCATCGCCTTCTCACCACCAGAAAGCAGGTGAATCGTGCTGTTCTTCTTGCCCGGTGGACGCGCCATGATCGCAACACCAGTATCCAGCAGATCTTCGCCAGTCATATCCAGATAGGCATGGCCGCCGCCGAACACTTTCGGGAATAGCTCCTGCAGACCCGCATTGATCTTGTCGAAGGTCTCCTTGAAGCGGGTACGGGTTTCCTTGTCGATCTTACGGATGGCATTTTCAAGGGTGACCAGCGCACGCTCCAGATCATCGTTCTGGGAGTCCAGATAGATCTTGCGTTCGGATTGCTGCTTGTATTCGTCGATGGCCGCTAGGTTGATCGCCCCTAATCGCTGGATACGAGCCGCTATAGCTTCCAGTTCTTGTTCACAAATCGCCTGATTCAGATCTTCCGGCAGATTTGCCAGAACGGTCTGCAGATCGTACTTGCTCTCAAGCAGTTGCTCTTGCAATGCCTCACGCTTGACGATATCGCCCTCGCATTTGAGACGATGCTCCATCAACTGCTCACGCAGTGCGCCAGCCGTACGCTCGAGATGAGAGCGTTGGTGCTCCAGGCTGCGCAGGGTGTGTTCGTTGCCGTCTGCGCGGGCCTTGGCGGCATTCAACTGTTCTTCGACTTCCAGACGTTTCTGCAACTGTTCTTCCAACTCGGCCTTCTTCATCTCCAGTGGAGAATCAGAGTCGTCCAATTGTCGAGTCAATGATTCGATACGTTCCTTGGCCCGTTGCACCTGTGACGCCATACGATCCAGCGTGTCGCGTACGGACTTCAGTTGGGTATGCAGCGATTGCTGCTGCATAGCATATTGGTGCGCGAGATCCTTGTCATGTCGGGCTTTCTGGCGGTTGGAATCAAGTGCCTGACGCCTGTCGTCGCGTTGCTGCAACAGGGTCTCTTTGCGATCTGTGTCCTGCTCCATCGCATCAAGAGCGGCTTGAAGATTGGAACGGGCCAAGGCCGTATTCTCTTCCTCGACGGTCAGTTGTTTGATCAGTTCATCCAGCTCGTGTTGCAGACGTTCACGGCGCAGATTGTTCTGTTCCACTTTCATCAAGCGGCCGCCGAGCTGAGACTTCTGTTCGCTGTATTGACGTGCAGTCTGTGCGATCTGACGCTGTACGTCTTCGCGTTTGGATTCGATGTCACGCAAAGTCTGGCGTCCGAGCGCTTGCGCTTCGACCAGATCATCGACGCGCGACTGTTGCATTGCGATCTGTTCTTCCAGACGTGAGATCTCGCCTTTACGCTCCAGCAAACCGGCTTTTTCGTCAGCGGCTTTGCGGACACGTATCCAGGACTTGCCGAGCCAGACGCCCTGTTTAGTCACGATGGATTCGCTGACTTTTAGAGCGGCACGTGAGGCCAATGCTGCGCTGAGATCGTCGGTGACATAAATGCCGGCGAGCAATGACGCACTGTCCCAGTTGGAGTCGATTTTTGCGCTTAAGGCAGTGAGCCCAGAAGCGACAGCAGGTTTGTCGCTGACAACGCCGGTATCAACAAGGGACAGCAAGCCAGCGGGAAGCTCCTGTAACAGGGCTTCAACATCGTCGATATTCTCGACGCAGATACTCTGTAGATAGTCGGCGAGCACAGCTTCTACGGCTGCTTCATATCCAGAATCAACGCGAATATTTTCACCTAACCGTTTGTTATCAGATAGATTTTTACTTTGCAACCAACGACTAAGAGCTTCGTTGTTTCGACCAAGTGCGGCTTTTTGCAATGCTTCCAGTGAAGCCGATTTTCCCTTCAGACCCTGCAGTTCGCTGCGGGCGCGATCCAGATCGCTGGCGACTGACTGGGCACTGGTGCGCTCTGCTTCGATCTCTTCGGCCAGCTCGCTGTTTTGAGTTTGATGCTGCTCCAGCTGATCTTCCAAGTGGGACACCTGAATCGACAATTCATCGATCACGTCCTGCTCCGGATTGTCGCCCAAAGCTTTCTTCTCTTCCTGCAGACGAGACTTGCGATCCAGACCGCGTTCAACAATCTTCTCCAGCTGCTGAATGCGTGACTGCTCAACCTCGGCAATCTGGCGCGGCTCTTCGGCCCGCTGATTGAACTCGTCCCACTCATGCTGCCATTGCTGCATGCGCTCTTCAGCTTCTTCTAGCGCGAAGGCGGACTCTTCTTCAACTGCCTGCGCTTCTTCCAGCTTGGGCTCAAGCTCGGCTATCTCTGTTTCCAACGACTTGACCTTAATCAGATCCGACTGGAGTTCACCCTGAGTGACGCCCCAGCCTTCCTGTGTCTCCGCCAGATCGCGCTTGAGCTGCGCAACCCGCTCTATATGATGTTCGATGGATTGTTCGATGCGCGCGATGTCGCTGCCGAGGCTGTAGTAACGGCCCTGAATCTCACTCAGCTCATCGTTGAATTCGGAGTTGTCCACCAGATGTTTTTCGATCTGGGCGTCGATAGAGCGCTGATCCGCAACCGTAGCCTCGACTTTTATTTCCAGTTCGCCGATGACGGCTTGCTTGATCTGCAACTCGTCGTTCAGCGCCTTCCAGCGCAGCGCACTGTGCTGGGCCGACATCGCCCGCTCCTGTTCCTTAAACTCACCATACTTCTCTGCGGCTTGTGCCTGTCTATGCAGGTGTTGCAACTGACGTCCCATTTCTTCGCGCAGGTCGGTCAAACGCTCCAGGTTCTCTCGCGTGCGCTTGATACGGTTCTCGGTATCGCGGCGACGCTCTTTGTACTTGGAAATGCCAGCGGCTTCTTCGATGAAGATACGCAGTTCTTCAGGTTTGGATTCGATCAGGCGTGACACCATACCCTGCTCGATAATCGAGTAGCTGCGTGCGCCCAGACCGGTGCCAAGAAATATGTCGGTAATGTCACGACGGCGGCACTTGGTGCCATTGAGCATGTAACCCGCCTGGCCATCGCGGGAAACTTTACGCTTGATGGAAATCTCGTTGTACTGGGCGTATTCGCCCTTGATGCGGTTTTCGCTGTTGTCAAAGATCAGCTCAATGCTGGCTTGCCCTACCGGTTTGCGTCCACCTGAACCGTTGAAGATAACGTCGGTCATGTTCTCGCCACGCAGATTCTTGGCGGAACTCTCGCCCATCACCCAACGCACGGCATCGATGATATTGGACTTACCGCAGCCATTGGGACCGACCACGGCGCACAGGTTGCTGGGGAAATTGACGGTAGTGGGATCAACGAAGGATTTGAAACCGGCTAATTTAATACATTTCAAACGCATGAATGACTCTTGTTCTTGTGTGGTGAGACATCGCCGTGGACGTGCCTTTGGTTCTGATATCGCCTGCTGTTGGGGCACCAACAGCGCCGGTAAGTTTAGCCGATCTCGGCGATAATGACACAAAAAAATCAGGGCTTGTGACGTGGATGCCAACATCATTCGTGATCGCCTCAGGCAAGGACGGGAAGACATTAGCCATTGAGAAATTTCCTGCAGTCCCACCCTGTACAATGCTCACTTTATCCATTGTGCTTCCGAGCACAAACACCTTTCAGGCTCCGCCGCTGCATTTCTGCCAGAATGGACTTCGAGTTACAACTGTGAGGTACAAATACTCTATCGTATTGCAGGCTTTAACCTTGGCTCTTACTTGAGCCGGTTGCCCTCGTCGGTAAAACTATCTCGATTTCCTTGCCTGCTTCGTATGCCATCTTTTTGTATTCTTCTGCGAGCGCAGGGCGAGACTCATCAGTGCCATGAACAATACGAATTTGTTTAGGCCAATGGCGCATGCCACGAACAAAAGTGAGTAGATTTTTCTGATCGGCATGCGCACTGTAGCCGCCAATCGAAGCTACGCCGGCACGAATCAAATAACGCTCACCGTCAAGTTCCACCCAGGGATCCGGATTTGATCCAGCGTATTTTAAGATGTCATTTCCCGGCGTTCCTCGTGCCTGATATCCCACAAACAATACATTATGACGTGAGTCGTCGAGCATCGCTTTCAGGTAATTTACGATACGTCCACCAGCAGCCATGCCGCTAGCGGCCAGCACAATTGCTGGCCTTCTGGTTTCCGCAAGATAATGAACGACGCGCATATGATCTTCGTGTGAGTCAACTGTCAGTAGGTTATCGAAATCCAAT
>JBBSPQ010000169.1:0-5563 GCA_038258585.1 Pseudomonadales bacterium | reverse complement strand
TGTTCATCAGTTGATGGGAGATCAACAGGCATCACTCGATTACCTCGATAAAATCGCTACGATTTACGGGCAGGAAGTCGAGTCCTTTCGGGGCTGGCCCCTGATAAAAATGCAAAAGTGGGACGAAGCACGCGAGAGCGCCAACAAGGTCCTCGCCTCCAGCAATGATGTTCGTGAACGCAGTCGCGCCTGGAATACACTGTGCGCTGTTGAGTTAGCAGATCTGCGCCCTGCCGAGTCACTCGAGGCTTGCGATAAGTCAATCAACGAAGACGAATCCATCGCTCAAAATGGTGGCGACGAACTGGACACGGTTTATCTGCTCAATGCCTCTGAAGTGGCGCTCAGCATGTTACGTATGCAGGACGCCGAGAACTACCTTGTGCGCGCCTCTCGCTTTATCGACCCGGAAAGTGTCGGTGACCCGTGGATCAATCTTCTCTATCTTTACATGAATCAGGGACGTTTCGACGAAGCTCATAGTGGCCTGAATAATCTGCTGGTCTGGCGTGACGCCCAGGAGCCAATCGTGGGTGTGATGAACAGGGCCGAGCACTTCCTCGTCGCCGCTTCGTTTCTGATTCTCACTGGCTATCCCAAAGATGCCGCCACTCTAAGTGCGACGGCTCTCAATCAACCTGACCGCACCGGCTCCTATAGCGCCGACGAGGCACAGAAAGACTCAATCGCGGCTCTGATCAACTACATGGCGAACAAGACTGCCTATGAAATGAAGCGTGAGGAAGCCGCCACCCTGGATTTGTCGGACGCAGTCGATGCTTGGTTTGAAGCGCAGGTCTATCGCTTCAAGGCATGGCGTTCGGGCCGCCATGCAGCCTCCCTGTTCGCGGATGAAGAAACGCTGATGAATAGGCTACGTCCCTATGCACCCCTGGATGTGCACATTCCCGAATGGGTCGAACCAGAACTGGTGGAAATTATTGGCGCCGGGGTCGTCTCTTCCATTCTGGAGAGAACACTTGATGCAGGCGCATTCGCATTGAATGACGGTTACTACTTCGCCTATCGCACCGAAATTTCAGCACTTAAGAAGCAGGACGAACGCACCATCGAATACGCGCAACGCGCCATGAGTCTGTTGCCGTCTCAAGAAGTGCTTCTCAAGGCGCGCCTGTCTGCGC
Organism: Pseudomonadales bacterium; assembly: GCA_038258585.1. Classification (GTDB taxonomy): domain Bacteria; phylum Pseudomonadota; class Gammaproteobacteria; order Pseudomonadales; family Pseudohongiellaceae; genus UBA5078. The sequence goes on along the minus strand of JBBSPQ010000169.1, from coordinate 4,421 downwards.
GGGTGGCTGACGCTGCCTGGCGGCTGGGACAAACCGACATCGCCCTGAATAATTATGAGCAGGCTTTGCAATCCGACCCGAGCATCATTCGTCGGCTTGGTCTCGCACTCCCCGTGCGCATCATCGGGGTAGATGATCCTTTCGTGCATCAGGTGATCGATTATTTGGAGAGCTCTCCGCGCTTTCGCAACGACAGCAACGGGCTGACCCTGGAAGTCTTGCCGCAGAACAATCTCACCATCTGTTTGAGCACAAGGGGCGGTGTCCCTCTTTCCTGTCAGCAGATGGGACAACTCGACGAAACGTTGCAACTGACTCCTGCCCAGCAACTGGTGCAGGAGTTCCATCGCACCACCTTCGGACCGGGTTTCGACATCAGTCAAACTCAGCGCATGCGACTCCAGGGATCGAGTGTCATCCTAAGTTCTCGCAACAATCCCGCTGCACAAGAAGATCGCGACGCGGTCTTCAAATAGCGATTCAGAACAATCAGTCTTAGGCGTAGAATGACGACCTTTGCAGCGGGATGCTCGCAAAACACCGGAATCCTATGCCCAACCCTATTCAAAGCCTGCCCCGAGGACTCATCCTCTTGTTGGCCATGGTGTCTGCTCTTGGCCCCGTCGCCATGCAGATTCTACTGCCTGCTATTCCTATTCTTAAAGAGAGCTTTGAGGTCAGCACCGCTGTCGCACAGCTCACGCTGAGTCTGTCCATGGCCTCCATCGCCGTCGCAACACTCGTCTATGGACCGCTGTCCGATCGCTATGGCCGCAAGCCCGTTCTGATCGCTGGCATTGTCATCACCATCATCGGGTCGATACTGTGTGTACTGGCGCCGGGCATTGAAACGTTGATCGCCGGACGGGTGGTACAGGCCGCAGGTGGCGCCGTCGGCATGGTTGTCGCCCGTGCAATTGTTCGCGACGTTTATGATGCGCGTGAGGCGGCATCGGTGATCGCTACTCTTGTCATGGTTATGGTAGTGATGCCCATGCTCTCGCCGGCGATAGGCGGAGAACTGATGGTGCGATATGACTGGCACTCGGTCTTCGTGTCCGTGGCTGTAGTCAGTGCGATCTTGCTCTGGTTACTGCTGTACGCATTGCCCGAAACGCTACAGGAGCCGGTCGCGTTTACCGGCGTTTCAAACATGATGCGCACCTATGTCACTCTGCTACAGGCACCGATCTTTCGGGGATACGGATTCAGTGTCGCTTTCGTGTCGGTAGTTTATTTCACCTTCATTTCTGCCGCACCAGAGATCATGGTGAATGTTTTACACCGCCCTGCGACGGAGTACGGTTATTACTTCATCTCCGTACCACTTGGATTCATGATCGGTAATTATGTCACCCGGCACTTTGGTCGGCGTTACGGTATCCACAGAATGATCGATTACGGCTCTCGCATTTCGATTGTTGGAATCGTACTGGCATTGTTACTGCAACTGCTTGGTTTGACCCACCCAGCCGCCCTATTTCTGCCCATTGCTCTCGCCATATTCGGCAACGGCATAACACTTCCGAACGCACAAGCAGGCGCCATCAATGCCGCACCAAAACTGGCGGGCAGTGCATCGGGTCTGACGGGTTTCATGCAGATGGCACTTTCAGCAGTATCGGCTCAGATAGTGGCGTTGGTATTCAACGGCACAGTGTATCCAATGCTGATACTGATGCTGATTGCGTCGGTCTTTTCACTGTTGAGTTTCCGGATGCTGGTACCGGCGGATGAGATAGTCTGAGGAACTGGACTGAACAGGTGATACGAAGCACTAATTGACGTAGGTTTCGAGGATGTTCAGGGCGTGGTTCTTAATGTGGCGCAGGGAGACAAACATGTCGCTGTATGTCTGGGCAGGGATGGACATACAGACGCCGCTCTTGAGTCGATCCAGATGGCGATCCCGCATATCGTTCGCGACCGTGTTCAGACGCTTGGACTCTTCCAGCAGGCTGGTGATTCTGGTGGAATCTGCGCGCTTCTTGCGAGCAACCGCCACACGTCCCACGAATGTGTCCACTTCGTTGTAGAAGCTCATCAGGTCCGCCCAGCCTTCTTCGCTGATTGATTCCTTCTGCTTGAACAAGCGGGCCCGGTAAATACTGAAAGACTGCAGACTGTCAGCGATGCTTTCCAGCTCATCCGCCATGCGAATCAAACCGTAGGCACGAGCCGACTGGCCTTGGGTCACGGAATCTGTCAGTACAGCAGTGATGAAGTTAATCATCTCTTCTTCGATATTGTCGGTGATATCTTCCAAGTGGTTGATCCGATCGAAGGCCTCTTTATCGTACTGCTCCGCTGCCGTGAATTCCTTGGTCAGGTTGAACATTTCACGGGTGATCTCGATCAGGTTGTCCATCTCCAGATCCGCCTGTTGCAGAGCAACTTCAGGGGCCATTGTGGCGCGATTACCGAGGTACTTGAGTTTGTGTACTTCTTTTTCGCCACGATGCGGCACAAGCCAGATAACAATCTTCACCAGATAATCAACCAACGGTATCCACATCAGCACGTTTAGAACGTTGAACATGGTGTGAGCTACCGCAATATGCCAGGCGATATTGGGTCGAGCACCAGTCGAATCCACCAAATCTGCTTGACCTGAGACAATTGATTCAATGAGCTGTACGTAGAACGGGAACATCATTACAAAAATGAGCGCCCCAACCATGTTGAAAATGGCGTGAGCACGCGCAGCCCGAACGGCGGAGGTGTTAGCGCCAATTGTCGCCAGTTGTGCTGTGATTGTCGTACCGACGTTCTCACCTATTATCAGGGCAACCGCGGTATGAAAGTCGATTACGCCCGTCGAAGCCAAGGTAATCGTGATCCCCAGCATTGCCGAACTGCTTTGAATTATTACAGTGAGAAAACAACCGATGGCGACGCAAGCCAGCAGGCTAGGCAATGACCGTGCATCGAACAGGTGCAGATAGGAAATGAAGTTCTGGTCTGAGCGTAGTGGCGTAAACGCCCCGCTCATAAACTCCAGACCGACGAAGATCAGACCCAGTGCCACCAGTGTCTTACCGATAGCGCTGGCGCGGACTGACTTACCGGCGATCATGGGAAAAATACCCAGCCCAATCAGCAGCAAGCCGTATTTGCCTACTTTTACGGAGATTATCCAACCGGTGACGGTGGTGCCTATGTTGGCGCCGAGAATGACCCCAATGGCCTGCTTGAGTTCCATCAGCCCGGCATTGACGAGACTGACGGTCATGACCGTGGAGATACTGCTGGATTGGACGAAAACGGTGATACCGACACCGGCAAGGACTGCCAGTACACGGTTCTTGGTCAGCGTTGCCAGAATACGCTGAATGGCCGCGGTGCTGCCTGATTGCAAGCCTTCGGAAAGGAACTTGAGACCCAGAAAAAAAAGTCCCAGACCCCCGATAGCCGTGTATGCAATTTCAAAATAATTCATTGGCGCGAAGTCTATTCAAACCTCCCGCACATTACAATTTGTTTGCAAAATTATTACATCTGGCTCGACAGACTCACATGAGATGGGCCGGTCCTGTAAAGGTGGTCATCACAGCTGTCAGTAGCAGCACCACGAAAGCCAGTGCCATTTCGCCTGCAATGGATCTGCGTAAACGTGCAGCACCAGCGCTTTGTAGGACTCCCACCAAGCGAAACTTGTTCATCGCGGCCAGTGCCAGCAGGCAACAGACCAGCAGTATCTTCACCGTTAGTAGACGTCCGTAAATACTGCCAAAAAAAGTGCCACTATCAACGAAAACCTGTGTCACTAGGTAAACGCCGGCCAAGATCAGTACGCCCGTAATCCCCCATCCAAACTGACCAAATACGTGCATCAACCGCTGCAGGGCAACACCTCCTGTCCCTTCCGTACTGCCTGCATCTGGCGTATTGCGGCAAAGCGTATGCAAAGGATAAAGGGCACCCAACCAAAGCCCAATGGCAGCCACATGAAGCGCAATGGCAACGTGAGCCAATGCGCTCAAACCCGCAACGTGGCCAACGACTGCAAAGGAAACGGAGAATAGTGTGGCGGATAACAGACCTCCTGCTATCAGTCCAGCAGGGACGTGCGTAAAGCCGCCGGTGCGCAAGATAGCTTTACGGGTAGTGACGACTGCCAGCCCCGCAACGATAAACCCCAGCAGCTTCAACCCAACGCCATAGCCAACGTTCGTCTTGGCAACCAAGGTGATCATCATGGAATCGAACATGCCAGTGAGGCCGGACTGATTAATGTGTCCGATCTGCAGCAGAAAAAACAGGATTACGGAGAGGGTGCCAAGGACACTGGCGGCGATAAGTACAGTGAAGATACGTCGTCTGGCAGCAAGAGGCCAGACACTTGCGGGAGGGGAAACTGGACTGAAGCGAACCATCAGCCACAAGACAAAGATGCCTCCGGAGAGGCTGGCAAGACTCAT
>JBBSPQ010000168.1:0-5564 GCA_038258585.1 Pseudomonadales bacterium | reverse complement strand
TCGAACGCACCTTGACATCCGGGTCCGCAATTCTCGCTTTGTCGATGGGAACTGCGCTGTTGCTTCCGGAGGACGCTCGCGTTATTGAACTACCGGATTTTTTTGGTACTACGTTCTTTGATAGCAAGGAAGGATTTGTGGAAGCCGTTTCGGCTCTGGATCGAGAGACACTTAATGCCATGGGTCATCAGAACCGACAAATTGCAGACCAGCTAAACTGGAAGGACATTGGTACTGCTGTGGCAAAGGCTTACTGCATCCCATAAAAAGCTTAAGGCGCATGATATCCCAACTCTTGAGCGAGTGGTGACACTGCGCGGCGTAGCAAATATCTGTCGATAGCCGGCAACCATAAACCATTGTCTTTAACGGAACGCGAGCTACCTACCCGCTTTTCGACAACGTCTTTCCGCAAGGCCAGATCTAAATAGTTTGCGAGCGCTTCTACTGCCTCTACACTTGAAGCGAGATCCTCGAATTTCACCAAGTGTGCGTCAAGCTCAGTAGCATAAGTCAAAAAATCAGTTGTCAATCTCTTCCACAAGTGTCCAAAAGCCGTCGGCGTAAATACAGGTTCGTCCGGCCAAGAGAGGTACCATGGCGCTCCGTGTTTTCGATACGAACTAAATGCGTCAAACGGATTGCGGTACAAAAATACAAACTTTGCATTAGGATATAACCACTTGAGATATTTCGCAGCGTCTCCGCCCAAGCGTACTTCTTTAAATCCCCAGCGTACCGCACCCAGGGAAAGTGCAGGTTCGGCGAGCAGCGAGTCAAAAAAAGTGCGGTGCGCTAAACGTACTTGATTAAGGTCGGGATAAAGGTTTGCGACCCATTCATCGGATAATGTACCGGTTGCTCCCCGATCTGACAGGAAATAATTCTCGGGAGGCCAGGAATCTGTGAAGGGAACCAACGTTTGCATCATGCGAGGAACTAGCGCGCATTTATCGTAGGGCTCACCCCAGAGAAGCACCTGTGGGTCAGAGAGCACCAGCCGTTGGAGCAGTGTCGATCCTGAGCGCCAGCCAGCGCTGAAAACGAATATCGGGGAATCTGTGTTTGAAGCAGGTAGAGCTTTTTCGCCCACTCGACGAATGACGGCATCTATACCTGACGAAGGACTGGGGCAGCTGGCGATAGCGTGTTTGTTCTCCTTTCGTGCCCTAGCCGAACCAAGTAGTGCAGAACGAACTAGATCTAAATTCTTGAGTATGGAAAAGCGCTCAAACATGAAGTGCGAACTCCCGACTGGAGACTGTATTGAGGATTAGAAAGTAAGGTGCACAACGCAAGACTGATTTGCTGTGACAGGTGCATTGCCGATAGCCCAGCGATTTGAACTCAATTCTAGAGCCTTGAATGCGAAACCCACCACATTCGATGCAGGCCTTCCCGAAAACTTCACGACAGGGGATCTAGGCATATCGGCTCTTGTGGACAAATTATAAGCAACCATAGTTGAGGAAAACCGAATTATTTGAACAAGAGCTATCGTGACACCGAGCGACTCAATAGTCGACTAGATTGTTTGACTCACTTATCTTACTGCTAATGAAACTGCTTCAACTTAGCAATGAAGTAAGGATCGATTTATATTTATTATTTTCAATCGGTACCCAAATCTTTAATCCAGGTATATGGCCAGCGCTTTCATATTTACTATTGGCAAGAAAGTCAGAGCAGTTATTATTGTTATCTTCTATAGCTATCACCGGCCTGTTTTTGTCTATAGTCTCCTGCGCCCCTTCTAACGCATTTAGTTCATGTCCCTCTACATCCAACTGAATCAGCACTAAGTCTTCAATACTCAAACTATCAATTGTCATAGCAGTGCAAATTTTTCCTTTTTCAGAAATAGCTGATGCGCCACCTGCATGTTTGCCATCACTCTCGGTTGAATTGATACATAGGTTACCTAAATCGTTTGAAAGAGCTGAATTCACTAAAATAACATTTGTTAGTTTATTACTGTCTAAGCATATTTTTGCAAGAATATAGTTTTCAAAAACAGGCTCGAACGCATAAACACTCCCAGAGACGAACTTAGAAAAGCTAGGAATCATGTCTCCGAAGAAAGTACCAGCATGAACCATAGAACCAATAAAATATTTGAAAAGCTCTTTAACCAAATTATGAGTATCGGGTTCGTATAAATTTCCATTTAACAAGTTTCTAACGGCCGGGCGATGTAGCGCATACTTTGGAACATAATATTGATTCCCGTCCAGAGTCAAATGTGTAAATTCAATTTTAAACTCTTCATCATGTATAAATTCAATACCTTGTTCACCGTGAGTGACAATCACCAGTTTTGATGGCTTTGTCGCTCGTTTTATGTCGTACCCAAAACTATTGAAAATCGCTTTCACAAAAGTTTTCATATTGCATTCCTTTGTGTGTTCTATATTTGGACAGCCGATCTGCATTGAAGAATGTAGATGTGCATACTGTGACATATCTATTGGCGCCAGCGCTAATCGGCACCTCAACAATTTTCGTAAGGATTGTCCCGCTCACTTACTTTTTTCAACGATAGAACGACCATAAGAGAGGTACTCTCTAAGCCCGCCGAATCCATTCGGTAAGAGCGCGAAAACAACAAAATATACCATTGTCGAAAGAATAACTCCGACCAAGAGGCTTAAGAATGCGTTGGCAATAACTATTTTCTGTAGAATAAAAAATATCCCAAAACCTGTAATCAGACTAGCAGCGACAGGGCGATAAACTGCACCCACAAATAGACTTAAACTTACCGATGTGTTCCTGAATGAATAGTACATCCTTGGAATAACAAGCAGATACGTCGCAACAATGTAACTGGTTGCGACTCCTTTTACCCCCCACGACAATCCAACCACAAAGGAAGCACATATAAAGGCAGAGCTGATGGCACCTAGTTTTAAATAAAGGCGACTCTGCCCTGTCGTTATGAGCACTAAGCCTGAGGTGCTGGCAACCGGCTGAATAAAAGCACCTATCGCCAGAATCTTGAATATACCCACCACTTCCAGCCATTGGGGACCTAGTAGAAGATCAATTAATTGCTCGGTGTATACGAACATGAACATCACAAGTGGCATGGAGACGAACGCCAACAGTTCAACACATTTTAAGTAGTAATCTCGAAATTTCGCCGGATCCTGTTGAAGACGACCCAAGGCTGGCATCGCCACGCTGTTAACAGGACCACGCAGATTCGTTATTGGCATCATAAGCAACTGATAGGCCTTGCTGTACAGACCCAACGGGCCCGCACCGAGGTATCGCCCGATAAGTATATTATCCAGATTACGCGAGAAGTAATTGAGGACGTCAAAACCCACCAGATCAGCCCCGAACTTGACCATTGAGCCTACACCAACATTACGGTGAGGCAAGCCCGGAACCCATCGGCAGGCGATCCAGTTGGCTATAGCGCTGACAATAGCACTAGTGAGGGTATTGAACACCAAGGCCCAATAACCAAATCCGTAATATCCTGCGACAATGGCGACAGTGATCCCCGCAACCAATGAAAAGATCCGGATTTTAGCGATAGTGTAGAAACGCATCTGTCGGGTCAGCAGCGCTGAATGCTGTATAGATAATGCAGTGATTAAGAAAACCGTCGAAAGCAACAGCATGACCCGTAACAATTCCGGCGAATTGTAAAAGCGGGAGACCGCTGGAGACATGGCCGCTACGATGAGGGTTACGAGAAGGCCAATGGCGGCGTTTATCCAGAACAGGGTGCTGACCTGCTCGTGATTGATTTGAGCGCGCTGTACCGTCGCTGTGGATAATCCGAGACTGGCAAACACATTCGCAAATCCGGTAATCGAAACGGCCATGGCGTTAATACCATAGTCTTCTGGCGAGAGCATCCGGGCCAGAACCATTGTTGAGCCAAGTTGAATCACGAATTGAAGAAATTGCGATGTCATCGTGACTGCGCCACTTTTTAACGACCTTTTCTTCAGATCATTCTGCAAGTGGCTATTGTCAAAAATATGTTGATATTTTTCCAAGTCAGACCTTCAGAGACTTGAGCGAACACATTATGCGTCGCGCTTTTCGCATCACCGACTTTTGTCGCTGGGGAACTTTGTTATAAATCACAATCGCCTCCCGGTAGAAGCCTGTCCAATAGGCAATATCAAATGCTTTTGCCCTCGTCCGTTCAGCCACATCATTGGCTGCAACTGCACAGGATTCAGGGACAACACCTTTTCGAATATGCTCTTCGAGAATGACGGCTCTGGCCTCAACGTTTCTCCACTGTGTTTCTGAAAAGTTTTGGCCGTGTCGCCGATAAAACCAGCCAACTCTGTTATCCAACCATACACGCGCATCAGGAGCTGCCACGAGCCTTCTGGTAAATTCCGAATCCTCTGCTTTCCAGCGACTATACTTCTCGATAATGCCGCCAGATTGTTCGTAAATATCCTTCGTGAAAGCCATGCCAGAAGGATAAGCAGGGTTAAATTCCAGAAAAGCTTCGTAAGGCCGTGACAAGAGCCACTGATCCTCAGCAATCTCTTCGCCATAGCAATCAAACCACTCTTTCCTCGCAGTTTGAAAATGGGGGGTACTTCCCGTGGCTGTCTCCCCGAATGAACTGAAGTTTGAAATCAGAATATTTATATCCGGATGCCTATTTATTGCGTGATGAAAGCGACTCAAATGTTCTGGCAGCCATAGGTCATCACTATCGCAAAGTGCGATCCACTGGCTTGTACACGCCTCCACCGCCACTTTTCTTGCATGACCGGGACCACTGTTCTGAATTCGAATTGACCTTACCTTGTCGCTGTAGCTTTCCAGAATTTGAGGAGTGGAATCTGTGGAGCCATCATCCACCACCACAATTTCGACCGGCGGCATTTCCTGGTTAATAATTGAATCCAGAGTGGCCGCTAAAAATTCACTGGCGTTATACGCCGGCATTGCGACTGAAAAGGGCGATTGCGTCATCTGGAATTACTTGCAATTAAGGTCCGCAGCAGAGATTGCAATTTCTCAACCTGGATTTCTGGATTTATCTCCGGTCGCTTGGAATAATCAAGGGCCAAGCCGGAGTAGTGCTGCCACGTTTGATCGTCGTCCCAGAGTTGATCAAGCGCCTGTAACCAATGTTCCACTGGCGCGTCGTGTGGAAGACGTATCCCGCCCGAACCGATAGCCTGAGTCAGGCCGCCAATATCACTACCAATCACAGGAATTCCACTGAAGTGCGCCTCTGTGGCGACCCGGCCCCACGATTCGCCGCATTGTGACGGCGCAAGTAGGATTCGGGCGTCTTTGAAGGCGGTGCGAATATCCATAACAGGCTTCCGCCATTCGACGTTTCCAATAGCCTTCGCCCTAGCCCTCAGTGAATGTAATTGGGCATTGCTGGTCCATGACTCCTGAATAACAAAAGGTATGTGAGGTAGTTGTTCGGCCATAGCGATGACAATCTCTCCACCCTTTATCGGGTCCGGGTTGATCAGCAGTACCCGATTACCGGGTTGTTTAACCTGACAGTGAGATACGTCGACCGGTGGAAGAATTACATGAGAGTCATATCCAAAACT
>JBBSPQ010000167.1:0-5583 GCA_038258585.1 Pseudomonadales bacterium | reverse complement strand
ATCTCTTCCGCCAGGGTTGGCTGGTAACCCACCGCTGAAGGCATGCGGCCCAGCAGAGCTGATACTTCTGTACCAGCCAGTGTGTAACGGTAAATGTTATCGACGAAGAACAGGACATCACGGCCTTCGTCACGGAATTTTTCAGCCATGGTCAGTCCAGTCAATGCTACACGCAGACGGTTACCGGGCGGCTCGTTCATCTGTCCGTACACCATCGCCACTTTGGAGTTGGTCAGGTTGTCCAGATCGATAACTTTGGATTCAGCCATCTCGTGATAGAAGTCGTTACCTTCACGAGTACGCTCACCCACTCCAGCAAACACGGACAGACCACTGTGTGCCTTTGCGATGTTGTTGATGAGTTCCATCATGTTTACGGTTTTACCTACGCCGGCACCACCGAACAGACCTACTTTACCGCCTTTCGCAAAAGGACAGATCAGGTCGATAACCTTGATGCCCGTTTCCAGCAGCTCGTTGGATGCAGCCAGCTCGTCATAAGCAGGCGCTTTACGGTGAATCGGCATGCGCTCTTTTTCGCCAATGGCGCCGCGCTCGTCGATTGGGTTACCCAAGACGTCCATGATGCGACCCAGAGTTTCCAGACCTACTGGTACAGAAATTGGTGCGCCAGAGTCGGTGACGTTCAGACCACGGGACAAACCCTCGGTGCTGCCCATCGCAATGGTACGTACAACGCCGTCGCCCAGCTTCTGCTGAACTTCAAGCGTAGTTTCTTTTCCTTCGACTTGCAGAGCGTCGTACACCTTGGGAACTGATTCCCTTGGAAACTGTACGTCTATCACCGCGCCGATAATTTGAACGATACGACCGCTACTCATGTTCGGTTCCTCTTAAGTACTTAAATCTGGATTCTTGCTAATTCTTGTTTGTTTTGCTTTATACAGCTGCCGCGCCACTGACGATTTCAGAAAGTTCCTGCGTAATAGACGCTTGGCGTGCCTTGTTATAGATCAGGCCAAGGTCTTCGATAATGTCACCCGCGTTGTCAGTGGCGTTCTTCATCGCCATCATTCGCGCTGCCTGTTCAGAGGCAATGTTTTCTACAACGGCTTGGTAAACCTGAGACTCGATATAACGAGACAGCAAGGCATCCAGCAATTCCTGGGCATCGGGCTCGTAGATGTAATCCCAGTGATGCTTGAACTCTTTGTTCTCGGAGGCCTGCAAGGGCACTAACTGCAGCACTTCTGGAGTCTGCGTCATGGTGTTCACGAAGGTGTTGCTCACAACATACAAACGATCGATTTCGCCACTCGAAAATTTATCGAGCATGACCTTCACTGCCCCGATAATGTCGCTCACCAGTGGCGCATCACCGATACCACGAAGAGACGCGACGACATTGCCACCGAAATTATTGAAGAACGAATTTGCTTTGGCGCCAATCGCGCAAATCTCAACACCAACGATGTCTTTCTTCCAGCTCGACATGGCCTTCACGGTTGCTTTGAACACATTGATATTCAAACCACCACACAGTCCACGATCAGAAGAAATCACAATGTAGCCCACGCGTTTTACTTCTCTGTCGCTAAAGTAAACGTGATGGTATTCGGGCGTGGAATTGGCTACGTGTCCAATGACTTCCCGCATGCGAGCGGCATAAGGCTTACCAACCGCCATGCGATTTTGAGCCTTACGCATCTTACTCGCCGCAACCATTTCCATTGCGCTGGTAATTTTCTGCGTGTTCTTAATGCTGGAGATCTTGGTTCTAATCTCTTTGCCGACAGCCATAACTCACCGTTTTCCTATTTATTGCAACCGTAGCTATAACAACCTTGGTAGCTGCAAACCTGGCAATTACCAGGTTTGAGTCGATTTGAACTTCTGAATAGCACTACGCAGTTGCGCCGCGATATCGTCGTTGTAATCGCCTTTCTCGTTGATCTTAGCCAGCAGATCAGCGTGCTCGCTGTTGGCGTATGACAACAGTGCCCGTTCAAACGCCACCACTTTGTTCAGCTCAACATCTTTCAGGAAGCCTTCGTTAGCTGCAAACAGCACCAAACCCATCTGAGCAACAGACAGCGGAGAGTACTGAGACTGTTTCATCAATTCAGTAACGCGCTGACCGTGTTCGAGCTGAGCACGAGTAGATTCGTCCAAGTCAGAGGCAAACTGGGCAAACGCCGCCAGTTCACGATACTGAGCCAATGCCAGACGGATACCACCACCGAGCTTTTTGATAATCTTAGTTTGTGCTGCACCACCTACTCGAGATACCGACAGACCGGCGTTGATCGCAGGACGGATACCAGAGTTGAACAGGTTGCTTTCCAAGAAGATCTGACCATCGGTAATGGAGATCACGTTGGTCGGTACGAACGCTGATACGTCACCCGCTTGTGTTTCAATGATTGGCAACGCAGTCAAAGAACCGGTCTTGCCTTTCACTTCACCGTTGGTGAACTTCTCAACGTATTCAGCATTCACGCGTGATGCGCGCTCAAGCAGACGGGAGTGCAGATAAAATACGTCCCCTGGGTATGCTTCACGGCCTGGTGGACGACGCAATAGCAGGGAGATTTGACGATAAGCCCAAGCTTGCTTGGTCAAGTCGTCATAAATAATTAGGGCATCTTCACCGCGGTCACGGTAGTACTCACCCATTGAGCAACCCGCGTACGGGGCGATGAATTGCATGGACGCTGGATCGGAGGCGCTCGCCGCAACAACAATGGTGTATTCCATTGCGCCGTGCTCTTCCAGCTTGTGTACTACGTTGGCGATAGAAGATTGCTTCTGGCCGACTGCAACGTAGATACACTTAACGTTCTTGCCTTTTTGGTTGATGATCGCATCAATCGCAACGGCTGTTTTACCGACCTGACGGTCACCAATGATCAGCTCGCGTTGGCCACGGCCGATTGGCACCATCGCGTCGATCGCTTTCAAACCAGTCTGTACCGGCTGGTCAACTGACTGACGGGCGATTACGCCAGGGGCCACTTTTTCAACAGGTGAACTGTGCTTGGCATTAACTGCGCCTTTGCCGTCGATTGGCTTGCCGAGCGCATCAACAACGCGGCCTTCCAATTCAGGGCCAACTGGCACTTCGAGAATGCGTTTTGTGCAACGTGCAGTCTGACCTTCAGCCAGTTTTTTATAGTCGCCGAGAACAACCGCACCAACAGAGTCTCTTTCCAAGTTCAGCGCCATTCCGAAGACGCCGCCTTCGAACTCGATCATCTCACCATACATAACGTCAGCAAGACCGTGAATACGGATAATACCGTCGGATACGCTGACGATCGTGCCTTCGTTTTTCGCTTGCACGGACACATCGAGATTTTCGATACGCTGCTTAATGATTTCACTGATTTCGGATGGATTCAGTTGTTGCATGCTTTTTCCCTCATTCCCAGATTTTCTAGGAATTCATTGCTTCGGCTAATTTGGTCAATTTTCCCCGGACAGAACTGTCGATAACTGTGTCGCCCGCTCTAATGACAGCGCCACCAATCAGATTCTTATCAACTCGAGTCTGCAACTTGATCTCTCTGTTCAAACGAGTCTGGAGTGCCTGGGTAATTTTGTTTACAACATCTTTGTTCAGTTCAAACGCAGTCGAAAGTTCCACATCTATGGATTTCTCCTGATTCGCTTTCAACATATCGAACAGTTCGGAGATCTCTCCAAGCAAGGTCAGACGCTTGTTCTCTGCCAGCACACGAACCAGGTTCTGTGTTTTTAGTGAAAGTGCGTCGCCGCAAACGCCGATCAGCGTCTCAGCTTGCTGTGTCGCAGTCAGTGCCGGCGACAGCAACTTCTTGCGCACTGCTTCATTCGCGGCGACGCTCGCAAGCAACTGCAGTGACTTGGACCAGTCACTGAGTTCTTTTGCTGCAAGCGCCACTTCAAATGCTGCTTTTGCGTAGGGTCTGGCTAATGTAATTGACTCTGCCATTGCTTATCGCCTATAGCTCAGCTGCGAGCTTTTTCACGAGCTCTTCGTTGGCTGCCTGATCAATAGTGGATTCCAAAATGCGCTCAGCGCCGGCAATCGCAATTGCGGCTACCTGTGAACGCAGAGCTTCTTTCGCCCTTTGTAGTTCCATTTCGATTTCGGCATTGGCACCGGCAATCAAACGCAATCCTTCTTCACGCGCTTTGTCTTTCGCCTCGTCGACGATTTGATTAGCGCGCTTGTTGGCTTGTTCGATTAACTCAGCACCTTGCTTTTTGGCATCACGCAATTCGTCCGCCGCCTTGTTTTGAGCAAGATTCAAATCACGCTGGGCGCGCTCAGCTGCTTCGAGCCCATCGGCGATTTTCTGCTGCCGTTCTTCAAGAATGGTGGTGATCGGAGGCCAGACATATTTCATGCAAAACCAGACAAATACGAAGAACGCAAAAGATTGTCCGATTATGGTTGCGTTGAGAATCATGCAGCTACCTCAAAATAAATAGTTGTCGTTAACCTGGGTTAACTGTCCGACTATCTGTTCGATCTATTAAAGTAATGGGTTCGCGAAAATGAACAGGAACGCCATACCCACACCGATGATGGAGATTACGTCCACGAACGCTGCAACCAAGAAGAACTGTGTTTGCAGTTTTGGCGCGAGCTCTGGTTGACGCGCAGAGCTTTCGATCAGCTTGCCACCAAGATTACCGAACGCAACTGCGGTGCCAGCACCACAGATACCGAAAATGATTGCGGCAGCGATCAACGAATATGCCTGTACAGTTTCCATTTTTTTCTCCAAGTTTTACTAAGATTTTACAGTTTTGATTAAAGGGTTTAGTGAGTCGTATGAGCCTGATTCAAATACACAATCGTCAGCATCATAAACAGATATGCCTGCAGCGTGATCACAAGTATGTGGAACACTGACCAACCGAAGTGCAGCGGTAGTTGCCAATAGCCAACTAGACCGATTACTAGGAAGATTACTTCGCCGGCGAAGAAGTTACCGTAGAGTCGCAGTGCGAGCGATACGGGTTTCGCCAAAAAACCAGGAAGTTCGAGCAGCAAGTTCAGCGGCAAGGCCCATTTTCCAAACGGGTGGAACGCAAATTCACCAAGGAAGCCACCAAGACCTTTGACCTTGATGCTGTAATAAATAATCAGGAAGAACACGCTGATGGCAAAACCAAGCGTAATGTTCAAATCAGTTGTAGGAACAGCTTTGAAGTAAAGATGTTCATTGCCCGCTACCGTCTGCGCTAACCATGGTATCCAGTCGACTGGAATAAGGTCCATGGTATTCATTAGGAATATCCAACAGAAAATAGTCAGCGCCAGCGGCCCAATCAGATCGTTTTTGGCGTAGAAGCTGTTCTTAACGTTGCTCTGCACCATCTCGACGATTATTTCGACGAAATTTTGCAAGCCGCCTGGTTTACCACTGGTGGCACGCGCGATACAGAAACGGAACAATCCGAGAAACAAGACCCCGAGTAGCACCGAGATCATCATGGAGTCGATATTGATCGCCCAGAAGCCCATTTCTTTGGCCTCTTCGACCGAATGTGCCACGCCCCAGCTGCCGTCGACCTTCTGCCCAAAAGTCAGAAAGCCCAAATGGTGCTGAACGTATTCCGTTGCAGTTT
>JBBSPQ010000166.1:0-5595 GCA_038258585.1 Pseudomonadales bacterium | reverse complement strand
ATTGACTTGACTTACATCGTGTTGATATTGGCCCACACCGATAGACTTCGGATCGATCTTCACCAGCTCTGGCAACGGATCTTGCAAGCGACGCGCGATAGAAACTGCGCCGCGAATTGTCACGTCAAGATCAGGAAATTCCAACGCAGCCAGTTCGGAGGCAGAGTAAACCGATGCACCGGATTCACTGACGATGACTCGCTTCGCACGCAAATCAGGATGCGCTTTGAGCAACTGACCAACGAATTGGTCGGTTTCTCGCGAGGCAGTACCATTACCAATACTGATCAGCTCCACGCTATATTTCTTGCATAAAGCAAGCAAAGATGCTGCAGCTTCCTGCACACGGTTCTGAGGTGCGTGCGGAAAAATCGCGCCATGGTCCAGCACCTTGCCGGTCTCATCTACGACAGACATTTTCACGCCCGTACGCATGCCAGGGTCGAGACCGATGGTCACTTTCTTGCCCGCCGGCGCGGCAAGCAGCAGATCTTTAATGTTCTTGGCAAAGACTTCGATCGCATCTTCTTCGGCACGTTCGCGAATTTCAGTGAGGAAATCGGTTTGCAGATGACTCTGCAGTTTTACCCGCCAGGTCCAACGTACTACGTCCATCAACCATGAATCGGCAGCACGGCCTTCGTCCTTAATATTCCAGTACGAGCCAATCAATCCTTCGCAGGGGTGACGCGTTCCGGCTTCTATGTCTTTGATATCAACGTTGACCTGCAGGATGCCTTCCTTACGCGCACGGAACAGAGCCATGGCACGGTGAGACGGAATCTTTTCGAGCGCTTCAGAGAATTCAAAATAGTCGCGATACTTGGCGCCTTCGTTTTCTTTGCCCGGCACCACTTCAGAAATCATCTGGGCTTTCTGCCAGAAATAATCACGCAACTGACCCAGCAGTTTCGCGTCTTCGCTGAACTGTTCGATCAGAATGTGGCGAGCACCATCAAGCACCGCTTTGGTATCTGCAAAGCCAAGTTCGGCGTTGATATAAGCAGCTGCTTCTTCTTCAGGATTGCGTTGTCGTTCGGCGTAAAGCAGATCTGCTAAAGGTTGAATTCCAGCTTCACGAGCGATCTGAGCCTTGGTACGGCGCTTCGGTTTGTAAGGCAGATAAAGATCTTCGAGTTCCGTCTTGGTCGCGGCGCTGCGTAATTGTTTCTCAAGTTCCGGGGTCAGTTTTTCCTGCTCTTTCACGCTCTTCAGAATCGCATCGCGACGGTCTTCCAGTTCGCGCAGGTAGTAGAGTCGCTCCTGCAATTTTCGCAACTGAGTATCGTCCAGCCCACCGGTCACTTCCTTTCGATAACGGGAAATAAAAGGCACTGTGGCACCTTCGTCTAACAATCCCACGGCGGCTGCAACCTGCGCCGGACGTGCTGCAATTTCGGTGGCGATCTGATCAAACAAAAATGACATACGTTTCAAACCTGTAGTGATGAATTAGTGCTGGAATAATGCTGAATTAGTGCAAGTTGGAAATACAAAGAATTGAGTCAAATGCGACTCACGTCGTCGTGTCATCATGTTTATCAAGGACAGCGGCACGGCGTTCCTGGCGTTGCTGTTCTACGCTGATGTTGCGGGTCGCTCGCTCGTTTAGCATGTCAACGTGTGACAGTAAACCACGCAATATGCTGACTTCCATTTGGTCGGGCCGAATGCGCCCGAACAGTCGACGCATTCGCATCATCAGCAGGCGCGGATTTTCCGGGTCGTGAAAGTTGAGATCAATCATTACCTGTTCAATATGGCAATAAAAGCTCTCCATCTGTTGTCCGGTGGCGCGGGGAACATCCCACTCCAATCCCTCCACCACCACATCCTCTGCAGCCTCTTTTGCTGCCGCAACCTCATGTTGAATCGCGGCGGGTTGTCCACCCTGACGACGCAACAGAGCCATACGCACCTCATAGCTGATCACCATAACGGCAGCAGCGAGGTTCAGTGAACTGAATTCTTCGTCAGCGGGAATGTGGACGTGGTAATGGCATAACTGGAGTTCTTCGTTAGTCAGTCCGGAATCCTCGCGCCCGAACACCAATGCGACCTCATTCTGACCGTTGTCGTCCGCTACTTTCTCGGCGCATTGTGGCGGAGATAACAATGGCCAAGGAATGCGTCTGGCCCGCGCACTGGCGCCAATGACCAGACCACAATCAACAATGGCCTCTTCCAGGGTGGACGTCACCACCGCCTTTTCAAGAATATCGGCAGCGCCCACCGCTCGTCCGGTCGCGACGCCGCTCGGAAAGTCTTGTGGATCAACAAGATAGAGATGTCGGAGCCCCATGTTCTTCATGGCTCTGGCTGTCGCACCAATGTTTCCCGGATGGGATGTGTTCACCAGAATAATCCGAATATTGTCGAAATTGCTCTGGAAATCAGCGTTTGTATCCTGCTTGTCAGCCAAATCAGTACCTCAACCGCCCCTTGTCGAGGCACAGAAAATCAGGCAGCGGATTATAGCAGCATGGTAAACGCTGCTGCCTCCGTTTTTATCTGAGACTGCGAACAGCGTTTTTGCTATTATTGCGCGTCCTCAAAAAGCCAGGTTTCCAGATACTATGCACGCCATTGTCAATATTGCTCTCAAGGCCGCACGTGATGCGTCCGAAGTTCTCGCTCACAACAGTGATCGCCTCGACCGGGTCCACGTCGTGGACGACAGCGGCGATCAAATCATCACCAACATGGATCTGGATTCCGAGAAGACCATCATTTATCACTTGCAGAAAGCCTACCCTGATTACGGCATTCAATCGCGGGTTTCTGGCACCATCGTTGGGCGCGATACCAACAACACGTGGATCATCGATCCCCTGTGCGGCAGCAGGAACTACATGCGCGGCCTCGGGCATTTCTGCGTCTCTGTGGCACTTAGTACAGCAGGTCGCGTCAATCATGCGGTGCTGATCAATCCTATGCTGCGCGAAGAATTCACTGCCAGTCGCGGCAATGGTGCCCAGGTTAACACCCAGCGTCTGCGTGTCAGCAAAGCCAAGAATCTCGAAAAAGGCGTTATAAGCCTGGATTCCGCGCCCACCAATGCCGCCCATAACGCGCTGGTGATGCAGATGCAGGAAAAACTCTTTGAACTGCAGTGCGATGTCCGCTATACCGGCTGCGCAGCACTTGATCTGGCGTATGTCGCCGCAGGGCGCCTGGATGCTGGTTGGCTGGCCGAGAATGACCCCTCGACAATCGCCGCCGCCATACTGATTCTGCAAGAGTCTGGCTCGCTGATTAGCAATGACTCCGGCAATCCTGAAATCAGTTCGAGCGCGGAACTTATTTTTGGCAATCCGAAGTGTTTTAAACAGATGTTGCAGTTCCGTCAGTCAGCGACTGTAAAAAGTACGTCGTAACGATGACATAAAACTGAAGTCAGCCGGGTCTCTTTGGCGACCGTAAAAATAAAACAATAAACCTTACAGGACACGAGGCTCTCATCTCTGCCGGAGACACGCTTCTCAGCAGTGGTAGTATAGCTGACTCAGTTTTAACCCATGGCAGACAGCGCTAAGCCAAGACGTCAAAGCCTCGTCGCAGATCCAATTCCGACGACGCTGATCCGCATGACAGGACCGATGATTATCGGCATGTTCATGCTATTCACATTCAATCTTGTCGACACTCTATTCATCAGCATGCTGGGGACGGAGCCTCTGTCGGCGATCAGTTTCACCTTCCCCGTTACTTTCATGATTCTCAGTCTCGCGATCGGACTCGGGATTGGCACTTCGGCAGTAGTAGCAAAATACCTAGGTTGCAGCGAGCACGAGAAAGCCAAACAGGCTTCCACCGTCACCAATTACACCTCCATGTTGCTGGCGCTGTTGCTATCGCTGATCGGTTACATCTTCATGGATCAGATTTTCCTGTTAATGGGTGCGCGTGAAGCGCTCCTGCCTCAGATCCGTGAGTACATGGGAATCTGGCTGCCCACCAGTGCACTGCTGGTGGGCATGACCACAGCCAACAGTGTCCTGCGGGCCTGCGGCGACACCAAGACGCCGAGTATCGTGATGGCGGCAGCCGGGCTGATCAATGCCATCCTCGACCCTCTGCTTATCTTTGGCATTGGTCCCTTCCCCGAGCTAGGCATTCAGGGCGCTGCAATCGCAACTCTTATTTCCTGGATAGTCGGTTTCAGCTACCTGTTCTATTACCTCACCAACAAACTCGAACTGGTTTATAAGGGCGTTCCGTCGCTGGCAATTTTCCTCTCCTCCAGTCGCGAGATGCTGCGTATCGGCATTCCGGCCTCCGGCGCCAACATGATGACTCCCGTCGCAGCCGGTGTCATGACGGCTATAGCCGCGAGCTATGGAGAAAGTACCGTAGCGGCATTCGGGGTAGGCTCGCGTCTGGAAGCCATTGCAACCCTTCTGGTACTGGCGCTGTCTTCTACCCTGCCACCTTTTATCAGCCAGAATTTTGGTGCGGGACGTATGGATCGTATCGCCGAATCCTACAAGCTAACCATGAAGTTCATTCTGCTCTGGCAGCTCATCGTCTTCGCAGTTATGGCATTGATAGCCACGCTGATTGCACGTGTCTTTACCTCTGACCCTGAGGTTGCCAGAGCGATTCACCTATTCATCTGGATACTGCCTCTCGGCTATGGTTTGCAGGGAGTGGTGATACTGACCAATTCCGCCTTCAATGCGCTGCACAAACCCATGATGGCGCTGTATCTGAGCATCGCGCGTTTCTTCATGTTTTACGTGCCATTGGCATGGGTGGGAAGTCAGTTGTTCGGACTGGCAGGATTCTATGGCGGAGCACTTCTAGGAAACTGTCTCATGGCGATATTGTCATGGCGCAGCTTTCAGAAGGCGATATCGAACTACGCACCAAACCCTGCCATTGCCGTGTAGGCATCTGCCTGTCATTAAATTGGGAATTCCTCTATTCTTGTGCCATGTTTTTCGCTCTTTCTGAAGGATATCCATGGATGCATTAACCGCCCTCCACTCTCGTACCTCAGTCTCTCGCGTCGCGGGCCCAGCTCCCGATGAAATGGAATTAAACAACATATTCAAGGCAGCTCTGCGGGCTCCCGATCATGGCCAACTGCGACCTTGGCGCTTTCTTCGGATAGAAGGCGATTCTTTAGAGAGATTCGCGAATCTGTTCATCACCGCGGCATTGTCCAACAATCCGGATCTGAATCCGGAAGATCAACAAAGCATCGGCAAGAAAGCGCTGCGCGCACCACTGGTCATTGTGACCATCTCACGGGCGGCGCCTCACCCCAAGATTCCCGTCATTGAGCAGGACATGTCTGCTGCGGCGGCTACTCATGCGATGCTCGTGGCCGCCCATGCGCAAGGTATTGGCGCTGTATGGAGAACTGGACCGATGGCCCAACACCCGATAGTCATGCGGGGGCTCGGCCTTGATGAGAGTGAGAAGATCATCTCTTTCATGTATCTCGGCACGCCAGACTCTCCTTTGAGACAAGCTCGCGAACTACCCATTGACGAGTTTGTTCAGCGCTGGTAACAACAAAAACAATAAAGACCCGGCCCGTGAGGAAAATCCAATAATGCGCACCACCGTTTTTTCGACCCCCGTTCT
>JBBSPQ010000165.1:0-5603 GCA_038258585.1 Pseudomonadales bacterium | reverse complement strand
TCCCTTACGATTGTTATAGCTGTCGCGGCACTATCGACGTCCAATGCCGCAGCGGCGGACGAACAAAACGAGATGCTGAGAACCGAAAATGTTGATGACGAACCCCGTCAGCGTACCGTCCATCGCGATGGCAATATTCGTCTGCTTGATGTGCAGATCAATCCGGGGGATACATCCCTGCCGCATATTCACAACTTTGCCATCATGTATACCTACATCAGCACTGGTAAAGAGCCTTTGTATGGTCGTGTCAACAGCAACACTGACTATGTGACCGAGTCGCTCACCCACCGTGTTACCAACGAAGGCCCTAACTTGTTCCGTATTATCGCAATGGGTAATCCTGGTCCTGCTGTACCGGACTCTGTCATGGATCGTCCTAGGGGGATGGCAGCGGAACCGACTCTGGAGAATCCCTGGTTTCGCTCATATCGGGTAGAGCTTGCACCAGGAGAGAGCACAGATTTGCAAGTTCACATAAATCCAAGCGTTGTGGTGCAGGTTACTGATGGCACTGTTCATGTCAGTCGCGCAGACGGCGTGTTGGCAGAACTCACCGAGATTGCCCATTGGGCCTGGCGAGATGCGGGTTCTTCTTATCAGGTCAGTAATGTGGGCACAACTGCTGTCACCGTGGTGATCAACGAGCCGCGTCGTCAGAGTAATTGAGCCAACGAGTCACAAGAGAGTTGAGTTAAATATGATCACCGATGTTTCCTTCGACACACTGGTTTCCGCGAGATGGCTCCACAACGCCTTGGCGGACCAGGCCATGAAGCTTGTGGTCCTTGATGCGAGCTGGCATATGCCGGGCACTGGACGTGACGGCGAAACCGAGTGGCGTTTGGAACGCATTCCTGACGCCCGCTTCTTCGATTTTGATAAACGCATTTGCGATCGGGAATCGAGTCTACCGCACATGATGCCGGATGCCGAACTGTTCACCAACGAACTACGACGCATAGGTATAGACAACGACAGCGTGCTGGTCATTTATAGCAGTGCTGGCATCATGACAAGTCCTCGTGCTTGGTGGATGTTGCATGCCATGGGCCATAAGCAATGCGCTGTGCTAGACGGGGGTCTGGCTGCCTGGAAAGCGGCGGGTTATGAAATCCACCGCAATGAACCCGGCCCCCTCCCGACCCCTGGTGATTTCACAGCTCGCTATCACCCCTCACGCATCAGCGATAAGCATGAAGTATTGTTGGCCATTACTGATGACAGTGTCAGCATTCTTGACGCCCGTTCAGCGGATCGCTTCTACGGCAGAGCGCCTGAGCCTCGTCCCGGTCTTCGTGGCGGACACATGCCGGGAGCTCACAGTCTGCCGTTCGACAAACTTATCGACAATGGTTTCTTCAAACCTGTTCCTGAATTGAAGGCGGTCCTGGCGACGCTGGCACCGACTCCGACACGAATAATTGCTAGCTGTGGATCAGGAGTGACAGCGAGCGTTGTCGCGTTCGCTGCACATCTGGTGGGTTATGAAGATATCGCCATTTACGACGGTTCGTGGGCTGAATGGGGCGCCGGTACTTCTCTGCCTGTGGTCACTACCGACTGACAAGCATAAACCTGTCGCTTCCGAAAATATGGGACAACTGGAGTAAATTTCGTATACTCCTTTCTCATTCAATTGGCATCTAACGCAGCCGTAATAGTGCAGACACTGAATTTATGAACCAAGACAACACCGAAAAAACAGAGGCCACACCCGGCCCCGATATTGTTACGCGCGAAGGTCCCCAACCCAAAGGTAGTTTTCTCGCCAACCTCGCCTTCAATATCGTCATTCCTGTTTTGATTCTGAGCAAACTCGCCGGCGACGACCGTCTCGGTCCGTCACTCAGCATCGTTTTTGCATTGGTATTCCCTATCGGCTACGGTTTGTGGGATTTACGTAAGTCCGGCAAGGTAAACGCTTTTTCGATCCTCGGTGTTGTGAGTGTATTCCTGACCGGCGGCATCAGCTTGCTGCAACTTGATCCGAAATATATCGCGATCAAGGAAGCGACCATTCCTGCCTGTATCGGCATTGCCGTGTTGCTAACACAACGCACTCGCTTTCCGTTGGTGAAGACATTAATTCTCAACGCGCAATTAGTTCGAGTGGAAGCTCTGTACACAGCACTCGCGGACAAGGGCAAAACGGAGACATTCGAACGTCGACTCGGTCAAGCGTCCCTAATTGTGGCAGGCTCGTTTTTCGTTTCATCGGTATTGAATTATGTACTAGCGAAAGTAATTCTGGTGAGCCCGCCGGGCACTACTGAATTCAGCGAAGAGTTGGGGAAAATGACCGCCCTGAGTTACCCGGTCATCGCGTTGCCTAGCATGGTCATTCTCATGCTGGCAATATGGTTTGTGTTCTCACAGATTCACAAACTCACTGGCGAGAGTCTGGAAACTTTTCTGGTTGATCAGGGTTGACCGCGCATTAAATTTTAATATCTTCCAGCTACGGGCTGGCGCCTAGACTGGAGCGTTTGCAGGAGGCGCTGCATCGAATGCGACAAGGTGATCCATCTCCACGCGAATTCCGATCATTTCGCCCTGCGCGTGGCGGTGGTGACTCGGCACCAGACTCAGCACATGTTCTCCATCAGCGAGAGCCAAAGTGTAAAGATACTCCGCCCCTCTGAACGCCCTGTCGATCACTCGCGCCTGAGTGGGGCTCGCATCATCGTGAATCACATCATCTGGACGAATCAGTACTGACACAGATTTTCCTGTGGCGTAACCGTGCACTTCATCATTGCCACCAAGTAGACCTAGTGTGGTCTGAACCCGCTGGGCATCGACGATCGTGCCATTCAGAAACACTCCCTCGCCCACAAAATCTGCAACGTAAGCACAATTTGGCTGATGATAAAGCTCAAATGGTGTGCTCCACTGCATCAATTCGCCAGAGCGCATTACGCCGATCTCGTCTGCCATCGCAAAAGCTTCGTACTGGTTGTGGCTTACCAGAATGGAGGTAATACCATCGTGCTTTAGGACTAGTCGAATCTCTCGAGCAATCTGCTCACGCAATTCCACATCGAGGCTCGCAAACGGCTCGTCCAGTAACAGAATACCGGGCTTGGGTGCCATTGCCCGCGCCACCGCTACACGTTGCTGTTGCCCCCCGGAAAGACGATGCGGATACACTTTCAGGAACTCAGTGATCTTGAGCATCTCAGCCAGTTCGTGCACACGCTTATGTCTATCGACGCGGCTCATCGCCGTCAACCCAAAAGAAATGTTTTCCATCACCGTCAGATGAGGAAACAGCGCGTAGTCCTGAAAGACCATCCCCACCTGACGCTTTTCGACAGGCATGCACATGTGTTGATCACTGACGGTTTTTCCGGAAATTATAATCTCACCGTGCAATGCTCTTTCAAAACCCGCGATCGCACGCAACGTTGTCGTCTTACCGCAACCACTCGGCCCCAGCAGACAGCCGATCATCCCCTCCGCCAATTGGAAGCTAATCCCTTTGACAATGAGAGTGCCCTCAAGAGCGATTGATACATCTTGCAGTTCAAGTACGTGATTCATAACCTGGTCTGGACCTGGAGATTGTCTGGCTGAGAATGATAACCGGGATGATGCCGGCCACGACGATCATGAGCGCCGAGGACGATGCTTCCGCAAGGCGCTCCTGATTGGCAAGCTCGTATGTGCGAATCGCGAGCGTGTTGAAATTAAATGGACGCAGAATCAAGGTGGCAGGTAGCTCTTTCAACACATCAACAAACACCAGAAGACTGGCTGTCAGCAAACTGCCACGCATGATGGGCATGTGCACGCGTCGCAATATCTGCAACGGCTTCAAGCCCATCGAACGACCGGCATCGTCCATGGTGGGTTTGATCTTGCCTAATCCCGCATCGAGTGTGTTCAACGACACTGGCAAGAAACGCACGAGATACGCAAACACCAAAGCGACTAATGTGCCGCTGAATAGCAAACCTGTGGAAATATCGAAATGCTCACGCATCCACGCATCCAACGTGTTGTCGAACCATGCGAACGGAATCATCACGCCTACTGCGATCACGGTGCCAGGTATCGCATAACCCAATCCAAGCACTCTGATGGCCCCTCGTAGCGTCAGTGTCGGCCGTAGACGTTTGCAGTAAGTAATTCCCAGCCCGAGTACCAAGGCAATCACCGCGGTAATGGTTGCCAATTTAAGGCTGTTGGTGACGAGACTCAGAAAGCCGTCCTTATCGATCAATTCCCAAGTGTCCACAGCCCACATGGAGAGTTGAATGACGGGCACGATAAATCCAAACAGAACCGGGAAAATACAGTAAGCCATTGCAGCGACACGCTTCCAGCCGTGCAATTCGATGCGGGGCAGGCGCGTGTATTTGTTGCTGGTGTGATGATAGCGAGCTTTTTTACGAGACCACTGCTCTGCGAGTATCAACACCAGAATAAATATCAACAACACAGCAGAGAGCTGCGCCGCAGCGGTGCTGCTGCCAAGACCAAACCAAGTGCGGAAAATACCCGTGGTAAATGCGGTGACACCGAAGTATTGCACGGTGCCATAGTCTGCAAGGGTTTCCATCAATACCAGCGACAAGCCCGCAATGATTGCAGGACGCGCCAATGGCAGGGCTACGCGCGAAAATGCCCGAAAGGGACTGGCACCCAGCGTGCGAGAAACCTCAAGCACACAAACCGACTGCTCGATAAATGCAGCACGAGACAAGAGATAAACATAGGGGTAAAGCACGAGAGAAAGCATCGCCACAGCACCACCAAGCGTGCGGATATCAGGAAACCAGTAGTCGCCGAAACGGAGCGAAAATGTCTCTCTGATCCAGGACTGCATGGGTCCGCCCACGTCCATAATGCCAGAGTAGGTATAGGCGATGATGTAAGCAGGCATGGCCAAGGGCAACACCAGCGCCCATTCGAGAATACGACTGCCGGGGAACCTCGTCATGGTCACCAGCCAGGCAGGGCCGATACCCAACACCAACACAAAGAATCCCACTCCCACCATCAAAGTCAGCGAGTGGGAGACATAATCACCCAACACGGTTTCATAGAGATGCTGCCAGACGCCATCGCTGCTACTGGTAATGGAGGTAAAGATAGTAAAGACAGGGACACTGAGAAACAGGCATAGGAGCAGAATTCCAAAGGTAATGGAACTCTGTGCAAACCAGTTTCTCAAAGACAACAAAGCCCCTGAAGGAGCTTTGTTTGCAAGACTATTCATGTAGACATCAACTAAAGAAACTCAACCGCGCTATTTGCAACCGGGGCGCAAACCCGGTTACTGCCACCCTGCACGGTCCATAAGACGAACGGCCTCGGCATTATGTATACCCAGCTCGTCGAGAGCAATGTCGTCGGCTTTAAACTCGCCCCATGACTGCAGCAACTCGCTGACAGGCACATCGTCGCGTACTGGATACTCCGCATTGACCTCACCGTACCATTCCTGCGCTTCATCACTTACCAGGAACTCCATGAGCTTGACCGCACCTTCCGGATTCTTAGCCGCCTTGGCAACACCAGCACCACTGACATTCATATGCGCCCCGTTCCCATTCTGATCAGGCCAGAACACGGCAACTGCAGCGGCAGCATCT
>JBBSPQ010000164.1:0-5605 GCA_038258585.1 Pseudomonadales bacterium | reverse complement strand
TGAACCTGTCTGGTTTTTTGCGTTGTAAGTAATTGGGTAAAAAAAACTATGTCCAAACGAGATTTTTACGAAGTGCTAGGGGTTCCACGCGATGCCTCGGAAGCTGATCTAAAAAAAGCGTACCGACGCATAGCGATGAAACACCATCCTGATCGCAACTCTGGCAATAAAGAATCGGAAGACAAATTCAAGGAGGCGAACGAAGCCTTCGAAGTGCTTTCTGATAGTCAGAAGCGTGCACGCTATGATCAATATGGTCATGCCGGTGTGAACCAACAGGGCGGCGGAGGTGGTGGTGCCGGTGATTTTGGCGATATCTTTGGTGATATTTTCGGTGACATCTTCGGTGGTAACCGTGGCGCTGGTGGCGGGCGTAGTCACGTACGCAAGGGAGCGGACCTGCGTTACACGCTAGAACTCGATCTTGAACAAGCGGTAAAAGGGACGACGGCGAAGATTCGCATTCCCTCCGCAGTGACGTGTAAGGCTTGTGAAGGCAGTGGCGCAAAAAAGGCAGCAGTCCGGTGGATTGCAGTACTTGTAACGGCATCGGACAAGTGCGCATGCAGCAGGGTTTCTTCTCCGTGCAGCAGACTTGTCCACGTTGTCATGGTGCTGGGAAACAGATCAAGGACCCCTGCGGAACCTGTCATGGCCGTGGCAGTGTTGAAGAGCAGAAAACGCTTTCGGTTAAAGTACCACCGGGTGTTGATACCGGGGATCGTATTCGTTTGAGTGGTGAGGGACAAGCCGGTACCCACGGTGGTCCGCCCGGTGATTTATACGTGCAGGTTTCTGTGCGAGAACACAAAATTTTTGAACGCGAAGGAATTGATCTGCATTGCGAAATTCCCATCAGCTTTGTGGATGCGGCAATCGGTGGTGAACTGGAAGTGCCAACGCTGGATGGCCGGGTGAAGCTGAAGATCCCTCCTGAGACTCAGACCGGTAAATTATTCCGTCTGCGCAACAAGGGCGTGGTGCCAGTGCGTGGTGGTGTCACCGGTGACTTGCTGTGCCGTGTTGTAGTAGAAACGCCAGTGAATCTCACCAAGCGGCAGAAAGAATTGCTGGCCGAGTTTCACGATATTGCGGAAGCAGAAGGCAAACAATCACCCAGAAAAACATCATGGTTTGACGGTGTAAAAAAGTTTGTGGATGAATTGCGAACGTAGATTTGTATTCTCGTGCACTTCAACGCATCAACAGAGCAACGGTTCGATTGCCGCTCTGTTGATGCCGAATATGGTCGCTAGCGCGACAAACCAAGCTGATTTAAGACTTCGAGATGTTGGGCAGGTTCCAGTCGAGGACCGAACTGCGAAACGACAACCGATGAAGCTAGGCTGGCGATCTGACCTGCGGTCTTGAAATCATAACCCTGCGTAATGCCGTACAGAAAAGCCCCTGAAAACATGTCTCCTGCGCCGTTCGTGTCGATAGCCTTCGCTTTGTTCGGTGCAATCTCGATATAGTCTTTCCCATCGAACAACAGTGCGCCATTGGCGCCGAGCGTCACTGCGAACTGCTTGGCTTTTTTCTCTAATGCCGTGCAGGCATCTTTCAGATTATCTGTCTCTGACCAAAGCATTGCTTCCTTTTCGTTGCAGAACAGCAGATCGACGCCATCGCCAATGAAGTCATTGATGCCGTCTTTGAAGTACTCGACCATCGCGGGGTCTGAGAATGTCATGGCGAATTTTACGCCTTTTTCGTGCGCGTGGTGCTTCATTTCCAGTACAGCAGATTTAGCTGTTGGAGAGGTCACCAGGTAACCTTCGGCGTAGGCGAAGGTCGATTCCTGAAGTGCGTCGACATCAAGTTCCGCGACCGATACCAGTTGCGATATTCCCAATGAGGTCAACATGGTGCGTTCGGCGTCCGGCGTAATCATTACCAGGCAGCGACCCGTGATTCCATCTTCTCGCTCAGCGGAAAGATTGGTTTGAATGTTGTTACTGCCGAGCTCTTCTACGTAGAAATCACCGGTTTCGTCATTGGCTACTTTGCATGACAAGAACGCTCGCCCACCGAATTGGCTGAAGGCGTAAATTGAGTTTGCGGCTGAACCACCACCGGCTCGTTTGCGGGGTTGATAGCGACTGGACAGCAGGTTTAGGACATCGCGTTGCTTGTCATCGTCGATCAGGGTCATGAACCCTTTTTCAATGCCACCGTCGAGAAAGAATTGGTCGTCGACTTCAAATTCAGTGTCTACCAAGGCATTACCGATGCCGTATATGTCATATTTTTTCATGTCAAGAGTGCTCGTGTTAGTGCAATTTTAATGGTGTGAATAGATGCGTTAGTTACAAAGACGCGAAAGCGCGTTCGGCCGCATCCAGAGTCCATTGAATCTCTTTGTCGCCATGAGCTGCTGACACAAATCCGGCCTCAAATGCAGAAGGGGCCAGGTAAACACCATTGCTCAGCATGGTGTGGAAATAAGTGCGGAAGCGATCTACGTTGCACGCCATAACCTGATCGAAAGTGGAAACCTGTTCGGTATCGGTGAAGAAGCAACCGAACATAGCGCCAACCTGATTAGTGGTGAATGGAATCTTGGCTGCATCGGCGCGTGCCTTTAGGCCAGACATTAAAGTTGCAGTGCGTTGAGTCAGATTGCTATAGAAATCAGGCTTCTGTATTTCGGTCAGCATTGCTAGGCCGGCCGCGACAGCGAGTGGGCTTCCCGCCAGTGTGCCAGCCTGATAAACGGGACCAAGAGGCGCAACCATTTCCATGATGTCCTTGCGCCCACCGAACGCTCCGACGGGCATACCGCCACCAATCAATTTGCCTAGCGTGGTCATATCTGGCTTGACGTTGTAATGTGCTTGCGCGCCGCCAAGAGCGACTCGAAAACCTGTCATCACTTCGTCAAAAATCAACACGCTGCCGTATTGGGTGCAGATAGCTCTCAGCGCGTCCAGATACCCGGGAAGCGGAGGAACGCAATTCATGTTGCCTGCCACGGGTTCGACGATGATGCAGGCGATCTCTTCTCCGCGCGCAGCGAAAAGCTGTTCGAGTGCGTCGACATCGTTGTAGGGCAACACGAAAGTCTGATCTGTGTAGGCTTTAGGAACGCCCAGTGAATCAGGCTCACCCAACGTCAACGCGCCGGAACCTGCTTTCACCAGCAAGCCATCAACGTGACCGTGATAGCAGCCTTCAAATTTGACCACTTTATCTCTGCGCGTAAAGCCGCGGGCGACGCGTATTGCGCTCATTGTGGCTTCGGTTCCAGAGGTGACAAGTCGCACGCGTTCCATGGACGGCACAAGGTTGCAGATGGTTCGAGCAATGGTGACTTCCGCTTCTGTGGATGCGCCATATCCCAAACCTTTTTCAAGTTGGTCTTGTAGCGCTTTTATGACTGCAGGGTGTCTGTGCCCGAGAATCAGAGGGCCCCACGCGCCTACATAATCGATGTAGCGATTATTGTCTTCGTCAGTCAGCCACGCGCCCTCGCCACCCTGAAAAAACAGGGGATTTCCGCCCACACCACGAAAGGCACGAACCGGGGAATTTACACCGCCGGGAATGTAACGCTGAGCTTCTTCAAACAGAGCCGCCGAGCGACTGGTTTTACCAATTGGGTTTATTTCGGACGCAGACATTTCTTCCTCTCACGGTGTTGGTAATTCGAGTAATTATTTGAACAGGGCTGTTAAGCGTTGCGCGCGATCAAAAGTATCGGGAAACGCAAATAAATAGTGGATGACGGCCAACAGGCCAGCGCCTGCCTCAATCAATGCCGCGCCATTTTCGGCGTTGACGCCGCCAATTGCAACAATAGGGATCTCAAGCTGTGCGCTTGCCTCGTGCAGGACTTCGATGGTTGCAGACGGAGCATTGGGTTTGGTTGATGACGGAAAGAAACGTCCGAAAGCGACGTAGGAGGCGCCGGCTTCTTGTGCTCGTTTGGCCAGACTAAGATCGCTATGGCAGGTGATTCCCACGATGGCGTTTGCGCCTAAGCGGTCTCTGGCTTCTTGAAGCCGGGTATCGGCCTGACCCAGATGCACGCCTGCCGCGCCGACTTCAAGACAGAGATCGACATCGTCGTTAATTAGAAGCGGAACTCGATAAGTATTGCAGAGCGCGTTTAACGTTGATGCTTGCAGTACTCGTTCATTCCAATCGAGTTGTTTGCTGCGATATTGCAACACGCTGATGCCTGCGCGCAGAGCATCCTCAACCCGATTGCCAAGGTCATGCGGGCTGAGCAGCGTTTCGTCGGTGATGGCGTACACGCCTTTGGAAATACTTGCCTGTGCCACTGTTCAAAGATTCCAGTGGCTGCGATTGGGTAGAAACTGTCCGAAGCCAGCACGCACTCCATTGTTGAGGGAATCCCAAGTGAAGCGTTGGGCTTGTTGCGCAGCATCGTTGATGTCTAAACCATGTGCAATATAACCGGCGAGGCAGGCGGCCAGCGTGCAGCCGGAGCCATGATATTCGTGAGCGAGACGTGGCCATTCAAAACTGCGGACAGGCAAATGAGGGGTATAGAGGCGATTGATGACCTGCTCGCAATTGGCATGTGTCCCCGTCAGCAGAACGTGCTGACAGCCTCGGTCCAGTAGTTCAGCCGCGCAGGCATCCAAGCTGTCTGCACTCGGCGCAAGGGCGCGAATCTCAATGGTGTTGGGGGTGATCACCGTCGTTAGTGGGAGCAGGAGAGAGTTGAATGCGTCGACCAGGTTTTCTTCACTGAATTCGTAGCCCCCACCAGCACGAATGATGGGGTCGAGAATGACCGGGATTTCCGGGTAGTCACGCAGTAATGTATGGACGACCTCGATGCCCTTGATGCTGCCGATAAGGCCGATTTTAAACGCCTGCACGGGAATGTCTTCCAGTATCGCCCGGGCTTGAGCGACGAGAAGTGTCGGATCTACGGAGTGGGAGGCGATGACATGGGCCGTGTCCTGAACCGTGAGCGTGGTGACGATCGGCAGGCAGTGGCAACCTGTACTGAACAATGCTTCGATGTCGGCCTGAATACCGGCTCCACCGGAGGGATCCAGCCCGGAAAAACACATGACATTAGGTCTGTTGCGAGAGGCTCTTTCCACAAAAATAACCTGCTATGAGTATGTGATTATTCTGAGTCGTGAATGGCTATTGGAATGGCTTTACAACGACGAGAATCACAATCGCGATCAAAATAAGAACTGGTAACTCATTGAAGTAGCGATAAAAAGCATGACTTCGTTTATTTGTTCCCGCTCGAAATCGCAGCATAAAGCGCCAGCAGCAGATGTGATACACAATGAGAAGCAAGACCAAAGCCAGCTTCATGTGCATCCATCCTGAGCTCATATAGTACGAGGCATTATAGGAGATCAGCCAGATTCCCAGTACCACAGTGGCAATTGCAGCAGGGGTGCCTATGCCGTTGAAGAGCTTGCGCTCCATGATGACAAAGCGATCTTTACTGGTCTGATCTTCGCTCATCGCGTGATAGACGAATAGTCTGGGCAAATAGAAAATCGCCGCGAACCAGCAGATGACGGCGAAAATATGAAATGCTTTCACCCAGAGCATGGATTTCCTCAATGGAGTGGTAAGAAGTGTTTCAGGCCGTTCCGGCGCC
>JBBSPQ010000163.1:0-5612 GCA_038258585.1 Pseudomonadales bacterium | reverse complement strand
TTAAATCATCAGAGAGATTAACGAGAGTGCGCGCCAGCACCACCGGAACACACACGGTCAGAAACAGAAACAAGAGTTTTGCCAACAACCAATCCAATCGTCCTATGGGACGCGTCAACCAATCGTGGTCAGTGCTGGCGGCCGGATCGAGCTGGATGACAGAAACCATCAGGAGCGTCGAAAGAAAGAAACTCAGCAAATAGAAATTGGCTTTCAGCATCGCCCAAATTTCGATATCGGTTTTCAGGTCAAGATTGGCAATCACGGGTTCGATCAAGAATACCGCGCAGGACATGACTATTAATGGCAATAATCCATGCAGGTCTTTCCTGAGGATTGCGGAAATCACGCCGAAATTTATTCTCATGTCTGCGCACTCCTGTTCGTACTACTGCCGGGCGAAATCCGGCTGTCACGGATCAGTACCTTACTGATTTCCCGCAGGGTCATGGCTTCTTCATCGAAGCGAATAGCGCCGAAATGTGCAGTGAGTTTTTGATGCAAGGATTCTCGGTCCACGTAAGCCGATTCAATCAAACGCAGACTGTGTCTACTGATTTCAGCTCCGAGCCAACTCGGCGGACAGTGTTCGGGTAATTGCTTTTGCGCCGCCAAAGTGACATGCACTTCGCGAAACCGGGAGCGCAGCGAATCTATAGATTCTTGAAAATGCAGTTTGCCCTTATCCATGAAAGCAATGTGAGTCGTAAAGTTTTCAATCTCGGCAAGCTCATGGGAGGAAATCAGAATGGTGGTTTCGTGAGCCTGCTCCAGCAACCCTTCCACGACTTCGTCGCGGGTCAGCGTATCCATCCCGCTAAGAGGCTCATCCAGAATCAACAGTTTGGGTCGGAACGCCAACCCTGCTGCCAGCACAGTTTTCATCCTCATGCCGTGAGACAATTTAGCAAGCCCGCGATCAGGCGGCAGATTCAGATTCTTTCTGAGTTCCTTCTCCAACCCTCGATCCCAGTTCGGGTATAGAGCGCGCAAATAGTCGAAATATTGTGCAACAGTCAGCCTCTCCGGCAGCTTCTGATTCTCGGAAACGTAACCGATTTGCATAAAATCCTGCTTTGAAAGCATCTGCGAGTTTCTGCCCAAAATGCGGGCTGTGCCCGCGTCGGGTCGCAGGATGTTAACCAGCATTTTCATCGTGGTGGATTTGCCCGCACCGTTGGTGCCGACTAGCGCAAACGCAGAACCTTCGGGCACCTGTAGACACAAATCATCTACAACATTGACGCCGCCATAGCGCTTATAGACGTGATCGGTCTCAATGATCATTGGATACCACCTTCAAGGTCTCAAGGCTTTTCCACTGGGTTTCGACGGAGTCCAGCACATCATCAAGGCTGGCTCCCACCCGCTTCGCCTCCACGACCAATTGTTCAACTTCGTCACTCAGAAGTCTCTGGCGATCGCCGCTACGCGCTTTGGGGGGCGGCGCAACTGAGGTTCCCTTGCCCGGCGCACTGATCAGCCAGCGCTCTTGGATCAGGTGCTGAACTACCTTATGTGCAGTATTAGGATGAATCTTCAGATCAAGCGCCAGGGCACGCACCGAAGGAAAAGGATCCCCCGGCTTGAGCTCACCGCCCAGAATGGCTTTAGTGGCCGCAAATACAATCTGATCGAAGATGGATTGCTGAGAATTGAGTTTTATTTTGAATGGCGTCATATCAATAGTGTGACACATAGAACAGTCTGGTCAAGGATTTATTTAGAAGCGCCCGCGCAACGGCATTTATTGTAATGCGCTTGTCTGCGGGTGTAGTCTCAAACCTTTCGAATAGGGGGGACCAACCGTGTATCGAAGACCTTTCAAACTAACCAGAACATACGCCTTCAGTCTGAGCGCTGCCATATTGGCATGTAGCGGAATTGCCCATCACTCTCACGCTCAGCAGGATGGCCTCAACGCAGACCCACATCGTGCGGATGCGACCTTAGTAGAAATAATGGACGCCATCGTCATGCCTGCCGCCGATACGCTGTGGAATGCCGTAACGGTGGAGATGACGGCCGACGGTGATATTGAGAAAGTCCCTGAGACAGATGAGGAATGGGCTAAGCTTCGCCGCGCCGCTGAACAACTGGCCCAATCCGCTGAAATGATCGCCGTGCCAGGGCGCACTCTTGAGCCTGTCGGTACAGAGCATCCGGAATATGAATTAAATACGGCGCAGATGACCGCACTAGTAGAAGCAAAATGGTCAGACTGGCTAGCGGATGCCAATACCCTCCACGATGCCGCCATGCAATCAATCCAGATGATAGATGCGCGGAACGTTAGTGGTTTGTCTATTGTCGGTGGCGATCTAGACGCTGCCTGTGAAAGCTGCCATCAGCAGTTCTGGTACCCATCAAACTGAAGAATCCGAACCATCACTCCCAAGAACCCAAGGACTACACATGAATCTTTCGAAACGACAATTGTCAAATTTTGTGGGCAGTTGTTCCTTGCTGGCGCTGGTCTGTGCGTGCAGTGTCGACTCCACCGAACCAGCGAATGTAGCAGCGGCACTAGCACACCCTGATCGCCCCAGCGCCGACGCAAGCAGTGATGCGCAACGCAAACCCGCAGAAGTGCTGGCGTTCGCTGGCCTTGAAACCGGTATGGATGTTTTCGAACTCGAAGCCGGTGGTGGCTACTATACCGAAATACTCAGCCATGCCGTTGGACCCAGTGGCAGTGTCGTTCTTCACCACACACCGGGTCTCATGCGCTTCAACGAAGGGGGAATCGATAAGCGCACAGCCGATAATCGATTACCCAATGTCCGCGTCAGTCTTACCAATTTTGACGCTCTTGACGCGCCCGACAACTCCATCGATATGGTCACCTGGATTCAAGGTCCCCATGAATTGGGATTTGCACCCGGTGGAGAAAGCATGGGCGATCCTGCGGAGTCGTTCATAGAAATTGCGCGGATACTAAAACCCGGTGGCGTCCTGCTAATGGCTGATCATATTGCTCCCGATGGCTCAGGATTGGAGGCAGGTGGCACACTCCATCGTCTGGAAGAAAGTGTAGCAACCGACGTGGCTGAGACTGCCGGTTTGAAAGTGCTGCGCAGCTCCGACCTGCTCAAAAACTCGACCGATCCGTTGACCAACAGTGTTTTCGCGGCAGAGGTTCAGGGCAAAACCAGCCAGTTTCTTGTGGTTTACGAAAAGTAAGTGTGAAGTCGGTTCGCCTGCGGAAAGACTCCTGCATGTACCATCTCTGTAGGAGCCTGCCCGCAGGTGAACAACGATTGGACGTCAAGGAGTCGCCAATATGATCGATCTTTACACTGCCGCAACACCCAATGGACACAAAGCCACCGTCATGCTCGATGAACTGGGCGCAGACTACAATCTCATACCGATCAACCTGTCCGCCGGTGATCAGAAGAAGCCTGAGTACCTGAAGATGAATCCCAATGGCAAAATTCCCGTTGTTGTGGATCGCGCCAACGATGACTTTGTCGTGTTTGAGTCTGGTGCCATTTTGATTTATCTGGGCGAAAAATTTGGCAAACTGTATCCGGCAGAGCCGAAGGCCCGTTCACGAACATTACAGTGGTTGATGTTTCAGATGGGTGGGCTGGGCCCGATGATGGGGCAGGCGAATGTGTTTTATCGCTATTTCCCGGAAAAACTTCAGCCTGCGATTGATCGCTATCACAATGAGTGTCGTCGGCTGTTTCAGGTGCTCGATACGCGCTTGAGCGAGAGTCAGTATCTTGCTGGCAATGAATACACGATTGCTGACATCGCGAATTGGTGTTGGGCACGCACGCATGATTGGTCGGGCGTTTCAGTCGCGGATCTTCCTAATCTGAATCGGTGGCTGGATGAAATAGCTGAGCGCCCTGCTTGTGTCACTGGCATCTCTAAACCGCCGCGTAGTACTGATGACAATGAACTAATTAAAGGTGCTCAGACAATTGTTACTCGTTAATTTTTGGGGAAGTCGCACCCGAGCCGGAGGGAGACACCGTCCGGTTCTGCGGCCGACCTGCGCCGCTCCGCGGTGCCTTCTCTTCACAAAAAGCCTAAGGTCTTTTTGTTGCGTTCAGCGCCGGTCTTTTATGCCGCTGAACCGGACGGTGTCTCCCTCCACCTCTCGAATCCAATATCTGCCATGCTCTTAGAACAAAGCATCTCGTTAACTCATTTCCAGCAATCTGATTACTGGATTTTTTCGTTGCCTTTTATGTGGGTTTGTAAAAAATTTACCTTATAATAATTTCCGATGATCGTGGAATCGCATATCTGGTACTCAGAATGATTGATGGTCTAACAGTTGGCAAATGTCTTAGACAGGTTCAGAATTTAGTATTCCACGCGTCATTAAACGGGGATAAATGCATCTTACGGCTATCCGATCCCGCACACAGATCGCTCGCAGAAATCCGTGAAGAATTAAAACTATTAGGTAGCCTTCAAGCTGATGGGCGTTTATCAGTGGCGAAGCCGTTATTGTTTCCGTCCGGAAAATCCTTAGAGGAATGTTTTCATAATGGAAAATCATACAACGGAGTTTTGTTCTCCTACATCGATGGAGTGGAGGCGAACATATACTCTCCTCAGCACAGTTTTGAGCTTGGCATGACCTTAGCCAAGCTTCATACCGCGCTTTCAGAACAAATCACCCGTTATGATTTTCCGGTTATGAACGATGCTGTTGGTGACCAATTGATTCACGGCGACTTCAATTCCTCAAACATTTTGGTCAACGGCAATATCTTTTCAGTTATCGATTTTGAGGATGCTTGTTACTCTTCGTATGAATTCGAACTGGCGAACACTATTTACATGGCGTTATTCGATTCTCGTAACAACGTGAAAATGTTCGATGACTCTGGTTTTATCCGTCACTTTTTAGAAGGCTACACAGAGGCCAACACTGTTGACTTAGAAAAACTGCGTCCATTCATCGACTTAAGAGTTAAGAAATTGAAATCATGGATCTCAGATCCCGAGATCGCACCTATCGCAATTTCGTCCTCGACGGAGAGCTGGAAACAAGAGCTGACAAAGTTTGTGTTTGCGTATGAAAAAGGGACATTTAACAGATCGCTGAAAGCTGCATCTTCGCCACAGTGAAAGGTTTGTACCTAATTTCCAGTCCAGAATCTGCGAACCCCACGCCTAGCACAATCCGAGGTGGCGGGAGGCAGGGTCCGGTTCAGCGGCGTAAAAGACCAGCGCCGAACGCAGCAAAAAGACCCTAGGCTTTTTGCGAAGAGAGGGCACCGCGGAGCGGCGCAGGTCAGCCGCAGAACCGGACCCTGCCTCCCACCACCGCTCGAAGCTACCTAAACAATTACTCCTCGTAATAGCCCTTGCGAATAACCCCACTGGTTTGTCCATCCACAGAGCCATCGCGCAACCATTGCAGAGAAGCGTCGAACAATAGTGGCGCGTTGACTTCCCACATTGCGTTGTGGGATGCGCAACCAAGGTCGAGCAACACCTTTTCGCTGGCACCAAGATCTTCGTACATTTCTGCAACGCGATCAGGAGACACCTGGCCGTCAGTCTTACCGGCTACCAACAACATCGGCGTCATTGTTTTCTCCACCACTTCGCGAGTCCAGCCCCAAACTGAGGTGTTGGGT
>JBBSPQ010000162.1:0-5617 GCA_038258585.1 Pseudomonadales bacterium | reverse complement strand
TTTGCAGGTGAAGGCGCGGGCGGAAGCAACAAGCTCCGCGCACACGATAAAAAGACAGGCGAAATCATCGCCGAGTTTGAACTGCCCGCCACTCAGACCGGGCAGCCGTTTACCTACGAACACGATGGCAAACAATACATTGCCATGTTCGTCAGTGGTGGTGGACAAATAGCCCAACTGGTGGCGTATACGCTGCCGTAAGTTCAGTTAATATCAGGAGTAATTATTATCATGCGTAACAAGTTTTATCGAGCTACCTTAGCGCCACTCGCATTGATCGTCGGTCTGCCTGCACAGGCGGCTACTTGGGAAATTGATCCAGCCGAATCTATGGTGATTTTTCAGTACGCCTACGAAGGCACTCCCTATGAAGGCGAATTCAAAAACGTGGAAGCCTCGTTCAACATTGACCCTATGAGTCCAGGTGGATGCAGCATTGACGTGACAATTCCTATCGAAAATATCAAAGTAGACAGCGCTGAGACGCTGGATTATCTGCTTGATCTGGAAATGTTTGATGTGGACCAGTGGCCAACTGCCAGTTTTAAAGCCGAGAAATGCACCCTGACATCGCCGACCACTTTCTCGTCAGAAGGCATGTTGACCATTCGTGACCAGACCCATCCGGTCACCTTCCCGTTCACTCTTGAAACAGAGATGTACGACGGTCAGCCTCGCTTCCATCTGACCAGCGAAGTGACTATTCAGCGTTTGGATTTCGGTGTCGGACAAGGCTATTGGGCTAACACGGCAACGATTCCGAACGACGTAGTCGTCAAAGTAGATGTCTACGCCAAGCAGTAATCTTTAACCAAGCGTTATTATCGAAAATAGGGTATTTCAATGTTTAATAGATTGTTATCTACCGGCCGTTGGGCCGCACTGGGTTTGACCTGCACAGCGGCGCTAGTGTCATGCGACAAACTGCTGGCCCCTGGTTTTAACACCGAGGTGGCAGAACTCAGAGGTGGTGGTTACGTGCTTGATAAAGATCACGCTTCGTTGGTGTTCAAAATCAATCACCTGGGCTTCTCCACGTTCATCGGCGCCTTCGACGATTTCGATGCATCTCTGGATTTCGATCCTGAGAACATTGCAAATTCCAGTCTTGAAGTGATCGTGAACATGAACTCGCTGGACATCAACCTGCCTGAGTTCGAGGACGAGCTCAAAGGTGACAACTGGCTTGATGCCGTTCAGTTCCCACAAGCTATCTACAGATCAACTTCGCTAGTCGGCCAAAATGGCGATGTTTACACGTTTCAAGGCGATCTTACATTTCACGGCGTGACTGCTCCCGTAAACCTTGACGTCACGTTCAATGGGGGAGGCCGTAACGTGCTTACCCGCAGTTACACGCTGGGTTTTGAGGCTGACGCCACGTTTCTGCGCTCCGATTTCGGAGTGGGTCGATTCACCAACTTTGGTGTGGGTGATGAGATCACGATGGAAGCCAATGTGGAATTCCAGGCAGCGGATTAATTCTCTAACGTAACGGGCTTAAAGAAAGGGCGGTGACTAAGCATTCAGCTTAGTCACCGCCCTTTTTTGATGACCAGTACTGCGCCAAGCTCAACACTGAAATCCGATGATCTTTGTTTTCTCTTGCTACCCTGCTACCAGTCTTCTGCAGAGACCCCGGCTGGAGCTCATTCTGGCAACGTTGCGACATCCCCGATTAAGGCCACTCCAGCCATTATGCCGCCAGCATGGCATTCATACTCGCTCGTACTGGAAAACGCGTTTTTGTCGTAGTAACTGCGGATATTAACCACTGCATTTCCGCCTAGAGAAACGGCGCGATCTTGAAGGCTTATCAGCGCCGACAATAGAACCCATTGGCAGGCTTCAAGATCAGATTTTCCGAATGCATTGGTCTTTTTATTGGTTATATATTCACCCTGCTTCCGTGTTGCCTCAGGAAAGGACTGATCTCCGAAATAGAACTTGATACCGGCATTCAATCTCCCTTCAAAAGCGGGTGATTCGAGCGCATCCTCAAGTGACATGAGAAGCTTGGTATCACGTGCTTGCGCCGTAAAACTGAAAGTCGAAAGTACGATAGCGGCCAATGCCAGAAGACCTGATCCGCAGGGGGATTTTTGCATGATTCGTGCTCCTTACGATATTTATGATGCGCCAACCTGTTAGCCTGTAAAGTCCAGCAACCAGCATAATTTGTATATCTACCAGACCGGCGGAGTCTAACTGTTTCCAATGCTCATTTCCACAATCCATAGAACTGGGGTTTGAAACCGTTAATACCAAAAAAACAAAGTGGGAAGCTACATGGTGTCCCTGCAGATTGTTTAGCCTGAAGTACAATCAC
Organism: Pseudomonadales bacterium; assembly: GCA_038258585.1. GTDB lineage: Bacteria > Pseudomonadota > Gammaproteobacteria > Pseudomonadales > Pseudohongiellaceae > UBA5078. The sequence goes on along the minus strand of JBBSPQ010000162.1, from coordinate 3,288 downwards.
ACATCAGTTTAATTAGCGATGAAAGATCAGTGATGTGTTTATTCCACCAAACGCAAAATTGTTGCTCATCACATAACGGGTTTTAAGATTGCGTCCGCTGCCTGTCAGGTAGTCTAGAGGAGCACACTCTTCATCAGGGTTTTGCAGATTTGCAGTGCCATGAAACCAGCCAAGCTTCATCATCTTAATGGCGACCATGGCTTCAAGAGCCCCGCAGGCTCCCAATGTATGTCCGGTGTAGCTTTTGAGCGCGCTGATCGGAGTCTCGCTTCCAAACATGCGATGAGTCGCATGGCTCTCGGCTATGTCTCCGCGCTTGGTCGCTGTACCGTGGGCACTGACATATCCCACATCATCAGGGTTTATCCCAGCACTCTCCATAGCAAGCTCCATCGCACGATACATAGTTTCCGCTTCCGGCTGGGTAATATGACTGCCATCGGAGTTCGTACCGAACCCAACGATTTCTGCATGTATGGTCGCGCCCCGACTCAACGCGTGCTCACGCTCTTCAAGCACAAGAGTACAGGCACCTTCTCCAATCACGAGACCGTCGCGATCCCGGTCGAAAGGACGCGGTGTCAACTGCGGTTCATTGTTACGAGTGCTGGTGGCATAGAGTGTGTCAAACACCGCCGCTTCGGTTGCACACAGTTCTTCCCCCCCCCCCGCGAGCATCATTTGCTGTTGTCCAAACTTGATGGCTTCATATGCATAGCCTATCCCTTGACTACCGGAAGTACAGGCGCTTGATGTAGGAATGATTCGTCCCTTCAAACTGAAGAACACACCGATATTCACAGCAGCTGTATGGCTCATCATTTTCAGATAGGAATTGGCGTTGATTCCCACGCTTACGTGGTTGAGTAGCATATTGCCAAAATGACTAATGGCATCTGGACTCCCCGTTGAAGAGCCGTAACTCACTCCCATTCTGCCATCGGTGATAGATGGATCGTTCAGCAAACCGGCATCCTGAAGAGCAAGTTCACTGGCGCGGGTGGCCATAACGGCAACCCGGCCCATGCTGCGTACCATTTTTCTAGGATAATTTTCCGGTTGTACAAAGTCTGCCACCGGCGCTCCTAGACGAGTATTGAGCTCCTTGTATTTTTCCCAATCTGTCAAATAGCGAATGCCGGTGGTGCCTGTTCGCAGATTCTGCTCAATGGTTTCCCAGTCCGAACCAATTGGTGAGATACCTGCCATTCCAGTTACGACTACACGTCTCATCAGCACATTCCACCATTTATAGAAATCACTTGACGAGTAATGTAGGCGGCTTCTTGTGACAAAAGAAAGCGGACCAAGGCCGCTACTTCCTCAGGCTTACCCGCACGCCGCGCAGGAATCATCGACAATGCTTCAACGGACATTACATCTTCACTCATCTCAGTCTCGATCAATCCTGGAGCGACGCAATTGACCGTGATCTCTCGTTTTGCCAACTCAATAGCCAAGGACTTGCTGGCAGCCATGATTCCAGCTTTAGCAGCACTATAGTTTGCCTGTCCACGGTTTCCCATCAACCCTGAGACAGACGCTAGGGTAACAATGCGCCCGGGTTTTCGTCTGCGGATCATAGGCATAACAACAGGATGCAAGACATTGTAGAAGCCGTCCATATTAGTATGGATGACTGCGTCCCAGTCATCACCCGTCAGAGCCGGAAACGCACCATCTCTCGTAATTCCAGCATTGCATACCACACCATAGTACGCGCCGTTAGCAGCGATATCAGCCTCAAGCACCTCTCTGCATTCTGTCCTATTTGCGACATCGAACTGGAGCAGGCGGACTTTGCTGCCGTTGTCTTTAGTGGTCAGTGGTTCAATTTGCGAGGCAACGTCGCGGGCTTCATCCATTCTCGATCGGCAATGCAAAACCACGTTATAACCTGCCCGGGCAAGATCGAGAGCTATCGCCTTCCCGATTCCACGGCTCGACCCTGTGACCAAAACAGACTCAGTCATCTCGATTTCTCCAACAAAAATTCTTCGATATTTTTCGGCATGTACACGCTCAACTTAGTCTCCAAGTTGATATTCCTACCTTCAATAGTACCAACAAATACCCACAGACCGTTGACACTATGGGTAACGGCACTCACTTCAATCTCAAGTTCGTCAGTCACAGGCCGTAATGGAAACACCTTGCACCAACGCTACAGCTTATCCAAAAAAACCTGTGGTGACGCCAACAACATTTCTCCTGTGTCTATTCTCACCGCCACCTGCACGGTAGAACCCTTGGTAAGCCGCTTTCCCGTTTCGACATCGCTGATCAAATATTCAATTTTAAGCCGGTTTTCCCATTCTTTTAACGTCGCCGTCACTTCAATCTCTTGCTGGAATCGAATGGGGCCAATATAGCGAAGATGCATGTCAACTACAGGCCAAAAAAAACCAGATTCAGACATCTGTTCGTAGCCGTAATGCAATTTATCCAAAAGCTTGCAACGGGCAATTTCCAGATACTTGGGATAATTCCCATGCCACGCTACCCGAGCCGAATCCACATCATGAAAAGGAATCAGCAAGACGACTTTCGCGCTGTACAAAGTATTGTCGCTCATCATGGAGGCTCCAGCATGAGTTGTATGGATGCAGCATCCAATTCAGGATAACGTCCGGTCGGGCACAACTGCATCACAACGCTACCGAGTCCTCGAAAGAGTTGTTTAGGTTCGGGCCGCTGAAAATTGGTAGGAGTTTCAATAATAGAAGGTGGATAGGTTGCGCACAGCAAACCATATCCCGTGCGATGCAAGACAATGCTAGTCATTTTTTATAAGTTCTTCGATTGCAGTAACAATATCTCCTATAGTTCGCACGCTTTTGAAACTTTCTGGCGGAATTCTTTTACCCGTGTAGGCTGTCAACTCAACAATAAGATCGACCGCATCAATACTGTCAATATCAAGCTCACTGAACAGCAATGAATTTTCATGCAGAGACCCGGAGTCCAGTTCAAACATCCTGCTCATCAAGCCCACCACATGCCTAAAAATTTCTTCATGGGATTTCATGATACTACCTCCGCTTTTCTTCTTGACTGCGGACAAGCCTTGCCAAATCTGCGATGGTGGAAAAATGCCCCTTGACGTCTTCCTCCTCCGGATTGAGCTTTATTCCGTAGCGTTTTTGCAAAGCAACCCCTATCTCAAGTGCATCAATCGAATCAAGCCCCAACCCCTCATTGAACAAGGGTGCAGAATCGCTAATATCATCCACGGTAACATCTTCCAGATCCAGAGTTTCAATGATGAGGATTTTTAGCTCATTATGA
>JBBSPQ010000161.1:0-5618 GCA_038258585.1 Pseudomonadales bacterium | reverse complement strand
CTTTGTTTCTGGCATCCAGCTCAGTCTGTCCGACGCGCCAGAACACAGTAGAGCGCTCAATCTGATCGAAGTTGACAGGCAGCAGCTCTGCCACACAATTCTGATATTCGACATAGGCGCTTTTGAAATTCACCGGAGAGACGGCGACTCTGATCGAATCCTCGTCGCTGTACCATGCCTGTCGAGTGACGGTCGGCATCATTCCTTTGAATAGTTCTGCCAGAATCAAACGGGTGTTTGTCACATCTAGACTCACTGGCGTTTTACTGCGCGCCACGTCGACGTAGCCAATATCACGCTCGTAAAGTCCTTGTCGCCAAGCAGGAGGCGTGGAAGTGAGCAGGGCTTTACCTGCACGCATCTCGCTGTCCATAGCTTGCAATGAGAAGGTCAATGCTTCGCCGGCCTGATGATAGAAGAAAGCTTTACCGTATTGCGGAATTTCTTGGGCGAGACTGCACTCGAAAACGGAACCTTCCACCTCCCAGCGGGAGTTACCTATATCGGCTACATAGCTCGTGCTAGCTGCCTGTGCCAGCGGCACAAAGAGCAAAGTCGCACAAGATAAGGTAAACTTCAGCCTGCTTTTCATTGTCTGCATCGCATTCATTGCTTGCCAGTAAATTAGGATTAACGTCTCTCACCGGACAAACATCGGCCCCGTAAAAGAAAACTTTACCAGACTCGTTCAACGAGTCCTGCGCCTAATCAGTCAATACAAGGTAGTCAAGCCCGCATGAAACAGATCACCCTGCTCCAACCCGACGACTGGCATGTCCACCTGCGCGACGGTGAATCCCTGATCCACACCGTGGCAGCTACTGGACGGCAATTTGCCCGTGCCATCGTCATGCCAAATCTCAAGCCTCCCGTCATTGACACCGCCAGCGCGATCGCCTATCGCGAACGGATCCTTGCGGCGGTACCGCAAGGGCTACAGTTCGAACCCCTGATGACACTCTATCTCACCGATTCGATGACGCCTGCGGAAATATTCAAAGCTAAAAACAGTGGCATTGTGCAGGCAGTGAAGTATTACCCGGCCGGTGCGACCACGAACTCCGAAAACGGCGTTACCCGCATTGAAAATGTGTATCCAGTTCTGGCAGCGATGGCAGAGCACGGTGTGCCATTGCTCATTCACGGCGAAGTGACCGACTCCGAGATTGATATCTTTGATCGCGAGAAGGTATTTATCGACACTGTGTTGATGCCTCTCGCCATCAGATATCCGACATTGAAGATTGTGCTTGAACACATCACGACAGCACACGCCGTCGATTTTGTTCGCGCTGCGGGTAGCAATATTGCCGCCACGATCACTGCTCATCATCTCCTTTATAACCGCAGCGATATGCTCGCTGGTGGAATACGCCCGCACTTATATTGTCTGCCTATACTGAAACGCAACACCCATCAACGGGCCTTGATCGAGGCGGCGACCAGCGGTAATCCACGTTTCTTCCTCGGCACGGATTCAGCGCCGCACTCGCGGCATCTGAAAGAGCACTTCTGTGGTTGTGCTGGCAGCTACACCGCTTATGCAGCGATAGAGTTATATGCCGAAATCTTTGAGCAGGCCAATGCGCTTGACAAACTGGAAGGATTCGCCAGTTGCTTCGGTCCGGATTTTTACGGATTACCCCGCAACACCCGCCAGATTGCGTTGATCAAGGATGCCTGGACGGTTCCCGCCGATTTTGCCTTCGGCAGTGACAAGGTAGTGCCCTTACGTGCCGGTGAACAGGTACGCTGGAAATTAAAGGAAGTGACTGCAGGAGCAGATTTATGAGTTACGACGACGAAGTAGAAGTGGTCGACAGCCCGATGGCAGCCCGTTTTCGAGGCTACCTTCCCGTCGTCGTGGATATCGAATGTGGCGGGTTCAATGCCAAGACAGATGCCATTCTGGAAATTGCGGCAGTCATATTGGCGTTCAACGACAGAGGGATGCTGGAAGTTGAACAGACCTTCTTCCACCGGGTAGTGCCTTTCGAAGGCTCCAACATTGAGGAGGCGGCACTGAAGTTTACGGGCATCGACCCCTATCATCCGTTGCGAATAGCAAAAGGAGAGAAAGATGTATTCAACGATATGTTTCGCATCATTCGCTCCGCGATTAAAGCACAGCATTGCAAACGCGCAATACTGGTCGCCCACAATGCTCATTTTGATCACGGCTTCATCAATGCGGCAGCAAATCGACACGACCTGAAACGTAATCCATTCCATCCATTCTCAAGTTTTGACACAGCGACGCTGAGTGGGTTGGCCTTTGGTCAGACAGTGCTGGCCCGCGCTTGCGAAGCCGCGAGAATCGACTTCAACAACAGCGAGGCACACTCGGCCAAATACGACGCTGAAAAAACGGCGCAGCTGTTCTGCAAGATCGTGAATAAATGGAAGGCGCTTGGAGGATGGCCAGGCTGAAGAATGGCGACCTTCGCTAGTAGCGAGCCAGCGTGCAGGCTCGCTACTAGCGAAAGTATTGATCCTTATTGAACCGTCGGTTCGCCAGGCTCGCCATCACCCACTTTGTCAATCATCGTCTGCAACTCGCCACTTTCAAACAAATCGGTAACGATATCGCAGCCGCCAACCAGTTCCCCTTCGATGTACAGTTGCGGAAAAGTAGGCCAGTTCGCGATCAGCGGCAATGTGGCACGAATCTCTGGGTTAGAGAGAATATCGACGTAGGCAAAACGTCTGCCGCAGGACGTTAGGCAACGCACGGTCTGAGCGGAGAACCCGCACTGTGGCGCGTCAGGGCTACCCTTCATGTACAACAAAATGGTGTTGGAACTGATCTGCTCTTTAATGGTTTCTTCAATGCTCATAATAAATCCGACTCATTAGGAAATTTGACCGACTGCCAACTTGGTGTTTCTCAAACCACGACAGCGAGCCAGCATTCTACACGATTACGAAGTGAATTTTTACTACAAGATTTAGGGCTTCTGGCACGCAATTGCCTCCGCATCACAAAGTAATATAAGATATGGCCTCAATCATGGGGGTAGCGCGTGCTACCCCTTCTTATTTTTGGGAAAAGCATTCCCAACCGTAGTGACCAAGAAAACAACGTAATGACAACCCGACATTTTTTGACACTGATGGATCTTGAAAAGGACGAGCTGCACACTATTATTCAGCGTGCAATCGCTCTCAAGAACAGCCCCGCTTTGCATACGGACTCACTCAAAAACAAATCTCTGGCGATGATTTTTGAGAAGTCCTCCACCCGGACGCGTGTCGCCTTCGAAGCGGCGATGATTCAGCTGGGCGGCAGCAGTATTTTCCTTGCCAGCGGCGACAGCCAACTTGGCCGTGGCGAGCCATTGGAGGACACGGCGAAAGTTCTGTCTCGCATGGTGGACTTCATCACCATCCGGACATTTGAGCACTCTAAACTGGAATTGTTTGCCAAACACTCGCAGGTTCCAGTGATCAACTCACTGACCGATGATTTCCATCCCTGTCAATTACTGGCCGACATTCAGACCTATTTTGAACATCGCGGCGACATTCAGGGCAAGCGCGTGGCTTGGGTTGGCGACGGCCACAACATGTGTCAGTCCTACATCAACGCTGCCGAACAATTTGATTTCGAGCTGGCGATTGCCTGTCCCGAAGGGTTCGATCCTGAGCCCTGGTTGCTTGAGCGCAGCAAATCACGTGTAAATGTTGTTCGCGACCCTAAAGAAGCTGTGAAAGGTGCCGATTTAATAGCCACGGATGTGTGGGCCTCTATGGGCCAGGAAGAGGAACGTCAAAAGCGTCTTCGAATTTTCTCGGACTTCCAGGTGAATGCCGAGTTGATGACATACGCCAAATCTGATGCTTTGTTTATGCACTGCTTGCCAGCCCATAGGGGTGAAGAGGTAACAGCCGACGTTCTGGATGCAACCGATTCAGTCGTTTGGGATGAGGCGGAAAACCGCTTACATACCAAGAAGGCGTTGCTGGAATTTTTATGTAGCTGATAAGAACGGATTCAGCCATGAACAATGAAGGAAAACTCAGAACCGACAGGCGTCGGCATCATGTTCTGTTGCTCTTGGTGTTTTCCACCGCCATCGCTGCGGTCGGGATTTCCGGGTGGTTTTCCTATCAATCAGCCATAGAACAGAACCGCCAAAGCATTCTTCTGTCCGAGGGTGTCACCACCGGACTCATGCTGGTTGCGGCTATTCTTAGTAGTATCCTCATTCTGCGCCAGCGCACATCCCTCAACGAGCAGCGTTTCCGCGCCATCACTGAGAACACCAACAACATCAATGTTATCGTCAACATCGATGGCACCCAACGCTATGCCAGTCCTTCGTTCGCGCAATTACTTGGCGCTGCAACAGACAGCAGCGACAACATGAGCGCTTATGTTCACACCGATGACATTGCCGAAGTCATGACAGCCATAGCGCACTCTGCAGACAGCAAATCCAGAGCCTATGTCCCCTCCTTCCGATGCCGCCGTCACGACGGCGAATGGCGCACAATGGAAGGCGAATTCACCTGCATGCAAGAGGTTGAAGGCGTTAACGGCATCGTGGCCAAATTCCGCGATGTCACCGAACAACGTTTGGTCGAACAATCGATGAAGACTCTCTCCAGCGCTGTCGAACAGAGTCAGAGCGCGGTAATGATTACCGACGAGAGAGGCATCATCGAGTACGTCAACCCTCGCTACACCCAGATTACTGGCTTTAGTAGTGAAGAGCTGGTTGGCGATACGGCAGAACTGCTGTACACGGCCAATGTCACCGATGAAAAGAATCGCACGCTGTGGGATTCTGTTGCTGCCGGGGTGATATGGGAAGCGTCGCTGAGCAGCAACCGTCGCGACGGCGAGCGGTTCTGGCCGTCGGTAGCAGCTTCTCCGATTCTGGACGCCACTGGTCAGCTCAGTCACATTGTCCTTAACATCGAAGACATCAGCGAGCAAAGGGAAACCCAAGCTCAGATGGAAAAGCTGGCTTTTTATGATCCACTGACAGGACTGGAGAACCGACGCCTGTTCAAGGACCGCCTCGATCAATGCCTTAAACACGTCCGCCGCGATAAAAGCATGGTTGCTCTGCTGTTTCTGGACCTCGATCAATTTAAGCGCATCAATGACACACTGGGCCACGATGCTGGAGACGATCTTCTGTGCAATGTCGCACACCGCATCAAAGATTGTGTTCGCGAAGAAGACATTGTCGCCCGTTTAGGCGGGGACGAGTTCACCATTCTGCTGCCGAATCTGCTCGACGGACGCTCCGCCGCCAAGGTGGCGGGCAAGATTCTAAAGGCACTCAATAAGCCGATTCAGCTCGGCTCCCAGGAAGTAATAGTAAGTGGCAGCATCGGTATCACGCTCGCACCAGAAGACAGCATGAATGCCAGCGTATTGATGCGAAATGCTGACCTAGCGATGTATCGTGCCAAAGACCATGGTCGTAACAATTATCAGTTTTTCACCGACGATATGAATATCGAGTCGGTTGCTCGCATGTCTCTGGAAAACGAATTACGCCTCGCAGTCGCCAATCAAGCGTTTGTGGTCTATTTTCAGCCTCAAGTCGATATCGTCAGCAATACCGTGTGCGGTTTTGAGGCGCTGGTGCGCTGGCAGCACG
>JBBSPQ010000160.1:0-5641 GCA_038258585.1 Pseudomonadales bacterium | reverse complement strand
TCCAATCTGGAGCAATCGAAACCGCTCCTATTTTCCGCTGACCCATGAAGATACGATATCCATTCACGGGGAGCAACTGTTTCATTTTTTTGAGCCTGCTGATTGCTCTGGCGAACGCTATATCCCCGTAACGGTGGAGAATCCAAAGGCTTATGCCAAAGAACCCCTGATGGTCGCGGACATCAAGTTTATCACCGCGGTGGCAGTTTTCAAGATGATCCACAAACAGGATTTGATCCTATCCCTAGCTCAGAAATTTAGCCGCTTGAGCCAACGTCCCGTCTCCATCTACCCCTTTTCGGACATAGACAAATTTGCGAAAGACTACTCGTGGACGGGTTTACCGAAAAATTACCGTGATGAGTTGGATTGGTTACCCGAAAAACCACCGGAACATGTGCCCGTTATCGATGTGGCAGAGCGCATCGACATTCACGACCGCTTGTTCACATTCCGCGAGCGCGTTTGCCTGCCCGATGTAGGCACGGTTTGCTATGTCGAGGGGAAATTCTTAGACGGCACACCAGGCTATCAGTATGACTATGTACTGGCGGAGGAATTCGAGCCGATTTACGAAAAGTTTGCCCGTCAACAAAGAGTAAGTTTGGTCGATAACCATTATGCTAAACCTCTTTATACTGGTGTGGGCAAACCTCCCATCTCAGTCAAAGAGAAGATGATTCATGACTACAAGATTTCAAGTAACAATAGCTTTACAGTAATTATTGTTGCTTAAAAATTGTTCTATGCCTTTAGATTGCGGACGAGGTTTTATTGCCATTACTCACGATAACGGGCACTATCATGGCTTAAGCAGAAATGACATCGCCACGATAAGCCAGAACAATCTGTGACACAATATTTTGTTGTCGGAATGGGGTGGCAATTGTCCGCGAAAAGTGAGGTCAGGAAGCTGTGATTTCGTCATGGTTGAAGTCTACCCTATAATGTCGCATTATAGCGATTGAACGAAGCGCTACGCGCAGTTCTTAGAGACCTCTGTGGTTCATAATATCTCATTAAGTAGCGCAGAACCCGCCTTTTATAGCACAGTTCTAAATCGCTAGATCAGTTCAAAGAAACGAACGTTTTCTTGGACAAACTAGAGGATAGATGTATCAGCAGTAGATGACCCAAAATACACACAAAAAACTCGTCTAACAAATCACGATACAATAAATCGAACATAATGATGTTTAATTGAACAGTGGATAACTTCCAAATAATCGGTTTGAGCCTCTAAGATTATGAGACACACCGATTACGCAGAAATGACATCGCCACGATAAGCCAGAACGATCTGTGATTCCGGTACGCCACGTGCTTTGAGCGCTTCAACCAGCATCTTATCATGTCGATCCAGTTCAATAACAACCTGATCGTTCACCAGACGCGCCACCAAAACGGTGCCAACGAAACGCTTGCCATGTACCGTCGCAATATCAATAATGGTGTAAATCTGTTCGACTTCATTGGTCGTTAAATAAGCATAATCGTTCAAACCCTCACCGGTATAACCATCTAGTTCTTCTAACAGAATTTGCTTTAGCGTAGTGGTATCCATTTTACAATCTCCTCCGAAATCGGGTCAAATAGGATAAACGGAATCGGTTTATCAAGCCGGTCATGCATCACACGTTGAGCGAGTGGATGATCGATCATGAGGTGATAGTCCGCTTCAGTCACCGCAACATATAAGGGTGTTTGGTCGCCAATATAATCCAGTGCCGTTCTATACACCGCATATTGCCCTACCAGCATCATGAACTGATGTACTGGCGAATTTCCAAGTGATTTAACCTCAATCAGGATAATCTGGTCAGTCTGTGACCTCGCCGCTATATCAATGAACAACCTCCGAAAATTATCATTATTATCGGTGACAACAACAGCATATTGTTCTTTGACAATTGACCAGCCTGCCTTTTTGAGACAACGAACAACCGTATCATGTTCTTGATCACTCGCAGGCATTGCACTTCAATCTCATAGGTTAATCTCTCTCTTCATTATATATGAAGATTCCTAATGTATTCATCGCATCAGTTTCGGGGCATAGCCTTACCGATTTTTTCAAGGATCAGTGAAGGATCGTAAACACTTACTGGTGCACGGGTTGAACCATCCAATACACCGATGTATTCCTGAGTTGTTTTGACATCCACATGACCCAGATTCTGCCGGATGATCTCGGTTGAGATGCCTGCCAGGAACAGATTGCGAGCATAGCTGCGGCGCAGGTCATGCGGGGTGACGCTGGTTGGGACTCCGGTGATGGCGATGGGATACCGCTTCAACATCCGCTGCACACTCCGGGTGGTCATCTTCTCATGACTCGCTGCTTGTTCGAGCATATCACCACGACCATCTGACATTTTTGTAAACACAAATCCTTCCTCACGTCCAGCCAGCCAGATTTCAGCGATCTGCCGCGCCCAGAGCATATCGCCGAAAGGTACCATCCGTGCCTTCGCACCTTTACCAGATTTCACCCGCAAGGCTGGCACACTGCCGTAAGTCTGGTAGAGATCAGCAATCATAAGTTTAACCACCTCCCCTTCTCGCAAGCCAGTGGCCAGCATCAGGGCAATAATCGACACATCACACCGTCCGCGCAGCGTGGTTACATCTGGTTGCATCAACAGTGCTGCGCCTTGCGCTGGAGATAAGCGAATGTGTTTGCTATCTTCCTCATCCTGAATCGTCTGCGTTGTCACCTGCGAGCGCTCCGCGTCGATGGCGCGGGTCAGACGGAGTTCCAGCTCATCGGCTTTGGCTTTGATGGTGGCAAAATTCTCATCGGGGAACTGCCCTTCCAGATAAGCGACGAGTGCAGCGCGATGTTCCAGGCTTTCGATCAGCAGTTTGTAGCTGCGGCGGATGCTGAACAGGTGGGCACGCACACTGGACGGTGTGAGGGTTAGCAACAAATGGTCGCGGTAAGTGCTCAGATCCGGTAGATACAGCGCCTTCCCCGTTTTAACCAGCCAGCGATTGTAGCGGTTCACCTGAGAGATGATATTTTTGTTGTCAGATGGCGGATTTGAAGGCCATACGTCAGATTGAAATAGATAGAACGCTGAGTCAATTTCATCTATGGTAATACTCTTGCCAGTACCGCTGAAGTACATGAACACTCAATTCCATCGAAGTCGAACTATTTAACACCCAGATATGAACCTTAAGGCCAGTTGGGTAAACTGACCTCACGTTTGTAGGAGTAAATCAATTTTCGACATTCCCAACCTCCAGTCGAAAAATCCATTGGTTGATTACCTCTCTGCCATTCAGTAGCGTAGCAGATAATGTGTTCTCAACCGCCCACACAAATACCAACATATAATTGTCGGGATAGTTATTCACCAGTGTGTGTTGCTGCATGGTAGATAGATCAAGTACGTCTATCTGGTCATCGTTGGGGCGTAGCAAAAGGTATTGGTGGTCTATGGACAATGCACTGCTGACTTGAGGGCGGTCGTCGTTGATGTAGATATTATTAAAGGTCTGTGTTTGTACGCTATCATCGCCAACTTCGATGATGAACGCAGAAGGGATGCGCCAGTCCGTATCGAGCAGCAGTAGGCGTGGTGGGTCTATCCAGTATGCGCTTGTATATTTGTTATCCGTCTCCTGTTCATGCAAAAGCTCTCCAGTGGTCAGATCATAGATATTCGTGACACTTCGATCGCCACCCGGCCAAAATGCCACAGCCATCAAATCCGGATGGGGGTTCGTAGCACTGCGGTTGCTGAAAGCCTGCAATGAAGTTTCATCGTAGATCAGCGGATTGTGGGGGATATCGAACAGCTTCTGGCGCTCATTGGTGAGCACGTTATACGTTATATAGTCATTGCCTTCAGTGAATGAGAACATAATCCATTCGAAAATTGCTGTCCCTGGCACTAGTTGTGGCGGACGAGTCGGACCACCTCCAACATCTACCAATTTTCGTTCCAATGTATCCACAATCATTATGCCGCGACTGGTACCGCCTATAGCACCTCTCGCTTCACCAATCAAAACAAGATGCTCTCTATCGAGCCATTCCATCACCCGGACACTGGTATAGAGCGACGTGCTACCGATATTAAACGTTTCCTCGGTTTGCACATCGTAGAGCGAAATGGGAATATTCAGCAGTTCATGCGCTTGCGAAAACGTACAGCCACCGTACACTAAGTAGCGTCTATCAGGTGAGACAACCTCCAATCGTCCAGACGAATGCGGCGGGCAGGGGTCTACTGAAGACGGCAGTGTGATCTGTGGCAGAGGATCAGGGGTAGAAGGTGCATTGACCAGTATGACGTTTTCCATCGCAAAAATATCATCAACGTTTGGTATATCTTCCTGAGCGTGTACTGATAACACACATAACAGCAAAAAAACGCAAAATCGAAGCAATTTCATCCAGTGCTCATTTCACTATTTCGATAGAAGTTCTTCACTTTGTTAATCCGAAGCGCGTTTAAAATTGGTGAAGCATCATAAATACTCACTGGCGCACGAGTTGAGCCATCCAGCACACCGATGTAAGCCTGGGTCGTCTTTACATCAATATGGCCCAGGTTCTGCCGGATCACCTCGGTTGGAATGCCTGCAACAAACAGGTTTCTCGCATAGCTCCGACGCAGGTCATGAGGTGTCACGGTTGTCGGCACACCTTGGATGGAGATTGGATAACGCTTCAGCAGCCGCTGAATACTGCGTGTGGTCATCGACTTACTCGTCACACTCTGATCGACCATATCCCCGCGCCCACGCCGCATGGCGGTGAACGCAGGACCGGTCTCGCGTCCAGCCAGCCACACTTCAGTAATCTGCCGTGCCCAGAGCATATCGCCGAAAGGCACCATCCGCGCTTTGCCACCCTTACCCGACTTCACACGCACTGCCGGAACACCGCCATAGGTCTGATAGAGATCATCAACCGCCAGCTTGACAATTTCCCCTTCTCTTAAACCGGTTGCCAGCATCAATGCGATCATGGCGACATCGCGCCGTCCACGCAGTGTAGCCACATCGGGTTGCATCATCAGCGCCGCACCCTGTGCGGGGGTCAGACGAATGTATTTGCTGTCTTCCTCGTCTTGTATGGTCTGTGTCATGATTTGTGAACGTTCCGGGTCAATCGCACGCATCAAGCGTAATTCGAGTTCATCGGCTTGGGCTTTGATCGTCGCAAAATCCTCGTTGGGAAATTGTTGTTCCAGATAGGCGACTAAAGTAGCTCGATGTTCTAGACTTTCGATGAGCAGTTTGTAACTGCGGCGGATGCTGGACAGATGGGCACGCACGCTCGACGGCGCAAGCGTTGTCAGCAGATGGTCGCGGTAAGTCGTCAGGTCAGGCAGATATATCCCCTGTCCGGTTTCGGCCAGCCAGCGATTGTAACGCGTAACCTGTGACAAGATATTTTTGTTGTCGGAATGTGGGGGCAATTGCCCGCGCAGGATGAGGTCTGGAAGCTGTGAGTTGGTCATATTTTGAGTATACCCTAAAGTGTCGCATTATACCTATTATACGACACTTTAATGAGTGATTTTAGATTCTATTTTAAGCTTTAGGATACTGAGGGTATTTATGGTATCCGCCAGAAAATTCCTTAAAAGAACTAGGTAATTGAGCAATTACCTAGTAAAAG
>JBBSPQ010000159.1:0-5643 GCA_038258585.1 Pseudomonadales bacterium | reverse complement strand
TCGATCTCATTACATCGACTATGATGTTGCGTTTTCAGGGGCAGGCAGCAGAGTTCGACAACGCGGCAATCACTCAGGTGTTGTTGTGGTTGCTCGGCTTCTATCTATTATCGTCGCTCTTCATGCTGGGCACGCAATGGATCATGGCCGGTGTTTCACAGCGCACGGTGCAGGGAATGCGTGAGGCGACGGCAGCAAAATTACGTCGACTGCCATTGTCTTACTACGACAGCCACCCGCACGGTGACATTCTGTCGCGAGTTACCAACGATCTGGACACGATTTCAACTACGCTACAACAGAGTGCGACGCAGTCCATCACTTCGGTCATACAGCTCATTGGCTTCATCATCATGATGCTGACGATCAGCCCGGCGCTGACGCTGGTCGTCATTGCCACGTTGCCTCTGTATGCGGTGGCAACCGTGCTTATCGCCAAGAAATCGCAGAAACATTTTGTGGCTCAGCAAAAGAATCTCGGTATGTTGTCGGGACACGTGGATGAAATGTTTTCCGGTCAGATCGTCGTGAAAGCCTACGGTCACGAGGCTGCTTCCATTGAGAAATTCCAGGCGATCAATGCGGATTATTCCAGTGCTTATCAGCGCGCCAACTTTGTGTCGGGTATTATTTTTCCTGCCATGAATTTTATTTCTAACCTGGGTTATGTACTGATCTCCGTGATCGGTGGTCTGTGGATTACCAGTGGCCGGCTCTCGGTAGGAAGCATCGTGGCATTTATTCAATATTCGCGGTCCTTCACGCAGCCTATTCTGCAGACGGCTAACATCGCCAATATCTTGCAGAGCACAGTCGCCTGCGCGGAGCGGGTATTTGAAGTGCTTGATGAAGAGGAAGAGTTGGACCCGGTATTGACGCGTTTCACGCCAGAGCCCCACAGCGAACAGGAGGCACGTGGCGCCGTCACGCTGAGCAATGTGTCCTTCCGTTACAAGGAAGATCAGCCACTGATTGAGAATCTGTCACTAAACGTCAATCCGCGCAGCATCGTCGCTATCGTTGGCCCCACCGGAGCCGGGAAAACCACTCTGGTGAATCTGTTGATGCGATTCTACGAACTGGATAGTGGGGACATCTCCGTTGATGGACAATCGGCAAGCACACTTTCTCGTGCAGAACTGCGCAGTCGCTTCGGCATGGTGTTGCAGGACACCTGGCTTTTCGGTGGCACCATTTACGACAACATTGCCTTTGGACGACCGAATGCTGCGCGTGATGATGTGATAGCGGCAGCAGTTGCGGCTCACGCAGACCATTTTATTCGGACGTTGCCTGATGGTTACGACACTGTCCTCAACGAGGAGTTCAGCAATATCTCTCAGGGCCAGAAGCAGCTGTTGACTATTGCGCGGGCGATTCTTGCTAATCCCGATATTTTGATTCTGGATGAAGCGACGTCAAACGTGGACACGAGAACGGAGATGCAGATTCAACAGGCCATGAAGAAGTTGATGAAGAACCGCACCAGTTTTGTGATTGCACACCGTCTGTCTACTATTCAGGATGCAGAGAATATTCTAGTGATGGATAAGGGTTCGATAATTGAGCAAGGGACTCACGCGGAGCTGATGGCAAAGCAGGGCTTCTATCATGATCTGTTTCTGTCTCAGTTCTCTGAGCCGGAAGTCGCCGGGGCGGCATGATACCGTCGCCCCAGCCGTAGATCTCATCCCGGGACTACTTCAGCGAGTTGATAATGCAGATCGAACAACTGATGGCACTAGTTGGATTCACTATTGCCATGGTAGGGACACCCGGTCCTAACAACCTCATGCTCATTGCGTCAGGCGCCAACTTCGGCTTTCGCCGCACCATTCCGCATATTCTTGGCATCAGTATTGGTTGTCAGATATTGATAGTGGCCATTGCGCTGGGATTGGGGCAGCTCTTTAGTGTCTATCCACAGGCGGTGATCGCGCTCAAAATTATGGGCTGTGCTTTTCTACTGTACCTAGCCCTTCTTCTGGTGCGACCAAGACCGAAAATCCAGCAGCAGAGAGCCGCAGCTAATCCTTTGACATTCTGGCAGGCGGCGTTGTTTCAGTGGGTGAATCCGAAGGCCTGGATGATGTTTGTCACGGCCGTCGCCACGTATGGCAATCCATTGAACTTCTGGTTCAGCATTTTTGTAGTAGCAATGGCTTTTTTGATCGTCGGCGCACCGTTGATCTGTGCCTGGGCATATGGTGGAGCGGCGTTGAAATACTGGTTGCAACAGGGAAGGCGATTGCAGAACTTCAACAGAGTGATGGCAGTGACTTTGTTGCTGTCGCTTTACCCACTTTTGACCTGAGTCGTATTGAACTCGCCGTCTGAAAATTATTGCAGTACTTTGTCGTTGGATTCTGAGGAGAAAAATCGAAAACGATTTCTGCCTGCGGCTTTGGATTGGTACATTGCTTCATCTGCTTTATGAAGCAAAGTACCAAACTCGGTGCCTTGTTCAGGAGAAAACACGACTCCCACTGAACAGCTTGCCTGGCAGAGTGTATTGCCCGTAGGGATGGGTTCATTGACAGTGCGAACAATTTTTTCCAGCACCGGAATCACTTCGCTGTGCCCATCAACGTGAGGCATTATCAGCAGAAACTCATCCCCACCCAGACGAATCAAGGTGTCTGATTTTCTCAGTATCAATGACAGCGTTCTGCTCAATGTCTGAAGCACATCGTCACCCACGAGGTGTCCCCAGGTGTCGTTAATGACTTTAAAATTATCCAGATCAATAAACATTATTGCGACGTTTTTACCGTTCGCTGTACTGTCTGACAGCGCCTCTTGAAAACGCTGTTCGGCGACGTTGCGAGTTGGAAGACCTGTCAATGTGTCGTGTTGCGCCATATGTTGGATGCGGGTTTTGGATTCGTTAATGCGCTGAACTTCACCATCCATTTGGGAAATCAAATTGAACAGATCGCCGGCCAACACTCGGATTACGTAAGTGACTGAAGAGACAACGACAACGTATTCCATGAGAACATACCAGGACAGAGAAGGCGTCGCAGACACTTCCCGCCATCCCGTAAGAGTGGCCCTTACCAGTATTACCATGAAAATCATCATGGCCAGATAGGCGCAGATGAACATTCTCCTGTTGCCGATCATGACGCAAAAAATCAGTACACCGGGATAGGCAAGTGTAGCAGCCGAGCGCAAACCTTCTCCCGCCCACATTATTGCGCTGATACAACACACCATTACGGCGATCAGTATTTCCGAGGCCACATTGATATTGCCTTTTCGCAAAGGAACATAAACAAAAAACAGCAGAATGTTAGCAGTGCCAAGAATAGCGGGCATGACGGGGTTGTTTTGGGGAATGCTGATAGCGAAAAGTAGAATCAGTGTTATTTGAGAGACCAGTGTAACCTGAAACAAGCGACCAAGTAGCGCCTTTTGGATTTTGGCGTGAGCTGTATTGATTGCGGTGCTGATCATTGTTTTTCTAATTTAGATGATTGGCGTGTGGTGTTCACGAATCCTACAGAAGTCTATCTTAATGCCCCGTCATCTGCGAGGGTTTCGGAGTACAGGATGCAAAGTAAAGCGCTGAAAAAAAGTGAAATTGCTCAAGAAACCCGCAATGACGCAGATAACAGTGATTAATATATGCTCTTTTCAGAGCCTCTCTGCTTACAGACATCCTGCAGAGCAACTACAATATCCCCCATGTCATTATTCTTAAAGTCTTCTGATAGCGCGGAAAATCAACCGAAAGGGAATATCGTTCAGTTGACGACCCTTGTGCTCGTTGCCGCCCTCAGTATTACCTACCTCATTTGGTACAACTCCCAGCGTTCAGTGGAGATTTCACAGAACGAGCGTTTTTCCTTGCAGAGTCGTCAGGTTCTGGAAATGATCCAGATGCGCATGAACAGTTATCAACAGGTGTTACTTGGGTTCACTGGTCTCTTTGCAGTTTCCCGCAATGTGAGTCGGGAAGAGTTCGAGGGATATTACCGGACGTTGAATTTGAGCGAGAATTTCCCCGGAATGGCCGCTGTGGGTTATGTGTTGCACGTGGCGGCAGAGGATATAGATGCGCACCAGACTTCCATTCGGGCCTCAGGCTTTCCTGAATACAGTGTCGTTCCCGCTGGCGAAAGGGAGGAGTACGCCCCGGTTATTTATTTGGAGCCAGCGACTGAGACTAATCGGAGTTTGCTTGGGTTCGATGTCTATACCAACGAAACGCGACGCGTGACGTTGAACAAGGCCGCATCGACCAGAAATGCAGCATTGACAAGTAGAGTAGGACTGGGAGCAGGAATGGGCAGCCAGGATGTCCCCGGGGCGCTGCTTTACTATCCTGTCTATATAAATGAATTGACGCCGACCGAGGTTCGTCGTGAGGGGCAGGACCTACTGGGGTGGGTGTACGCCCCGTTTACCATGACAGGTTTGATGGGAGGAATGCAGGCACAGTTGCCCGCAGGGCTGGAGTTTGCTATCTACGATGGCAGCACTATCTCTGATGAATCACGCCTGTATAGCACCCTTACATCTCCCTTTGCGAACTATGTCCCCAGAGAAAGTACAGTGCAATTGGAAATAATTGGTCAGCCGTGGACCGTTCTGGTGCGTTCAACTCCCCCATTTGAAACGGCGGACGGTAACCGCATGCCCCTTTTTGTTGCAGTGATTGGGGCAATCATCAGCGTGCTTTTGACTATGCTGGTCTGGTCATTGATGTCGGGTCGCAACCGCGCGTTGGCTAGAGCAGCCCATATGACACATGAATTGCGTGAAACAGAATTCCGCTGGAAGGCAGCGTTAACGGGCGCTGGGGATGGGGTGTGGGATTGGATGAATCAAACCGGTGAAGTGATCTATTCGCAGCGTTGGAAAGAGATGCTCGGTTACGCTAACGATGAGATAGAGAATTCATTCTCGGCATGGGAGAGGTTGCTGCATCCCGATGACAGAGCGTTAGCCTTGCAAACCACCCAGAACTTCACCAACGGTACAGATGACATTCTGAACCTGGAAATACGCATGCGCGCTGCCAACGGGCAATGGCATTGGATATTGAGCAGAGGGGCCGTTGTAAGCCGCGACAGTAAGGGCAAGCCTCTGCGCACCATCGGTACGCACACCGATATTTCAAAACAGAAAAAGATTGAACTCGCGCTGTTAGAAAGTGACAGGCGCTTTCGTGGTGCATTCGACACGGCGGCTATCGGCATGGCATTGGTCGGGTTGGATGGTAAATGGCTGCAGCTCAACCGAGCGTTAATACAAATGCTTGGTTATGACGAACAAGAGTTCTTAGGCATGAGTTTTCAGGACATCACACATCCTGAGGACCTGAATCTGGATGTTGAGTTACTCAAACAATTGAACGTCGATGACATCGATCACTACCACATGGAAAAGCGCTACTTTCGCAAAGGTGGCATGGTAATTTCAGTGTTGCTTAGTGTGTCTCTGGTAAGGGACATGAATGACAAACCGGTACATTATGTGTTCCAGATCGAAGACATTACTTAGCGCAAGGAGCTACAGGATCTGGTTGAATATCAGGCAACTCATGATGAACTGACAGGTCTGCCTAACCGTCGTCTTTTGTATGATCGCTTGACGCATACCATTGCTCAATCCCGTCGCCACAAGCGTTTGATG
>JBBSPQ010000158.1:0-5678 GCA_038258585.1 Pseudomonadales bacterium | reverse complement strand
GACATAGTCTTCTTCTGTCTCGTTTTTTAATCAGTTTCAACCGCTTGCTTACAACGCAAAAAAACCAGACAGGTTAACCCGTCCGGTTTTCTTTGCGATCAATCAGTCAACGACAACAAATTACTTGTCGTCTTTGACTTCCTCAAACTCAGCATCCACCGCGTCGTCATTGTTATCGGAACCTCCCTGAGCACTGGCTTCGCCTGTCTGTGCGCCAGCCTGTTTCTCGGCATACATCTTCTCCGCCAGACCTGAAGAAGCATCTGTTAACTCCTTCGTCTTGGCT
Source organism: Pseudomonadales bacterium (assembly GCA_038258585.1). Classification (GTDB taxonomy): domain Bacteria; phylum Pseudomonadota; class Gammaproteobacteria; order Pseudomonadales; family Pseudohongiellaceae; genus UBA5078. Next base: position 5,392 of record JBBSPQ010000158.1, on the reverse strand, counting down.
TCGATCGCGTCGATATCGCCAGCTTTAATCGCCGCTTCCAATGCAGTCACTGCTGCTTCGATAGACTTCTTCTCGGCTGCCTCGACTTTATCTCCGGCTTCTTCCAGCGTCTTACGAGTCGCATGGACCAGACCATCTGCGGTGTTACGCGCAGTGATCAGTTTTTCAAACTTCTGATCGTCGGCTGCGTGTGCTTCCGCGTCTTTGATCATCTTATCGATTTCTTCATCCGACAGTCCGCTGGAAGCTTTGATGATAATCGACTGCTCTTTACCGGTTGCCTTGTCCTTGGCCGACACGTTCAGAATACCGTTGGCGTCCAGATCAAAAGCCACTTCAATTTGTGGCATGCCACGTGGCGCAGGTGGAATATCCGTCAAATCGAATCGACCCAGTGACTTGTTCTGCGTCGCTTGCTTACGCTCGCCCTGTACCACGTGAATAGTCACCGCGGTTTGGCTGTCGTCTGCGGTCGAGAATACTTGTGTTTTCTTGGTTGGAATGGTCGTGTTCTTTTCGATCAACACACTCGCCACGCCACCCAGAGTTTCAATACCCAGTGACAAAGGAGTTACGTCCAACAGCAATACGTCGTTCACTTCACCCGACAGTACCGCACCCTGAATAGCAGCACCCATGGCCACAGCTTCGTCAGGGTTCACGTCACGACGCGCTTCCTTACCAAAGAAGTCAGCGACTTTCTTCTGCACCATCGGCATACGTGTCTGACCACCGACCAGAATCACGTCGTTGATCTTGGAAACGTCGAGACCCGCATCTTGCAATGCCATCTTCAGAGGACCCATCGTACGATCAACCAACTCCTCTACCAGTGATTCGAACTTCGCTCTTGTCAGCTTCTGCACAAGATGCTTCGGACCGCTGGCATCAGCAGTGATGTAAGGCAGATTGATCTCAGTCTGCTGGGCAGATGACAACTCGATCTTGGCTTTCTCGGCGGCTTCTTTCAGGCGCTGCAAAGCCAGAGGATCGTTGTGAAGATCCATGCCAGTTTCTTTCTTGAACTCTGCTGCCAGATATTCGATCAGACGCAGGTCGAAGTCCTCACCACCGAGGAATGTGTCGCCGTTAGTGGAGAGCACTTCAAAGGTATGCTCGCCATCTGTTTCCGCGATTTCGATGATAGAGATGTCGAACGTACCGCCACCGAGGTCGAATACTGCAATGGTGGAATCCCCACCCTTCTTGTCCATGCCATAAGCCAACGCTGCTGCTGTTGGCTCGTTGATGATACGTTTAACTTCGAGGCCGGCGATCCTGCCTGCGTCCTTGGTCGCCTGACGCTGTGCGTCATTGAAGTAGGCAGGCACTGTCACTACTGCTTCCGTGACCGGCTCGCCGAGGTAGTCCTCAGCCGTCTTCTTCATCTTTTTCAGCACCTGCGCAGAAATCTGCGGAGGAGACATTTTCTCGCCATTAACGCTGACCCACGCATCGCCATTGTCTGCCTTGACGATTTCGTACGGCACCATCTTTATGTCTTTCTGGACGACGTCATCTTTGAACTGGCGCCCGATCAAACGCTTGATCGCAAACAGAGTGTTCTTAGGATTCGTGACCGATTGACGCTTGGCGGGCTGGCCTACCAAGGTCTCGCCGTCTTTAGAGAATGCAATAATCGACGGAGTGGTGCGATCGCCTTCCGCATTCTCGATCACTTTGGCTTTACCGCCGTCCATAATTGCCACGCATGAGTTCGTGGTTCCCAGGTCTATCCCGATAATTCTTCCCATCGTTTCCTCTCCTTCTTGCAACTCTGGCCGGCTTGGCGACCGAAAGTGCTGATTTCAGTAATTCGGTTAAAAATTTGTGGTGGCACACATTGTCATGCTTCTGGCCACCTATATTGGCCCTATCCAGTCAATTTCAAGTCTGTACTACCAAATCTTCTATCATCGACGTGCACTCATCTACGCCCTTTCGTCGATAGAGGCTGACGCGGGTTTGGACACAATAACCATGGCAGGGCGTATCACGCGGCCATGCAACGTGTAGCCCTTCTGCATGACAGCTGTCACCGTATTGGGCTCCACATCGGGATTCTCCTGCATCACCATCGCTTGGTGGAGCTGAGGGTCGAACGCTTCACCGAGCGGGTCAATCTGGACAATGCCGAATTTGCTAAAGCAGTCGATGAAGCTTTTCAGCGTCAACTCCACACCCTGTAACAGAGCTTTGACGGCCTCATCGTCCTTATCCATGGACACCTGCAGTGCGCGCTCCAGATTGTCCATAACGGCGAGCAATTCAGTGCTCAGACGCTCTTGTCCGTACTTATGGGCTTTCTCTACGTCCTGTTCGGTACGTCGACGCAGGTTCTGCATCTCGGCCTGCACTCGCAGAACCTCGTCTTTTTGCTGCAGAATCAGGGTTTCCGCTTGGGCCAGACGAGTCAATGCTTCCCGCAACGGGGATTGCTCGTCGCCGGACTGTTCATCAACAGTTTCCGTATTCACCGTTTCGAAATTCTCATCCACGCCATTTTCTCCTTCCGGGGATTGATTCTGTTGCTCTGTGTTATCGCTCATGTGCTCACCTGCACCTCGTATTCATTACAAATAGGGGATTTTTAATTAGGGATTTTTAATTAGGGATAATCAATTAGGGATCATCAAAATCCGGCTTGCAGGCGGATATGGGGGCATTCGCCATCTATTCAAGCAAATCAGCGGAGAATTAATCTCATAAATCCTTTCGCGGGCCTCTCTGCAGCTCAGCCCTCGCTGACAAGTTACGGATGGATGCGCTATATTCGCCAACATCGAAATCAATCTGGAACCCCCGCCCCTCATGCTGACCCAGCTGTCTATTCGCCACTACGCCATCGTCGACCATCTGGAAATCGATTTTCGTCCCGGCATGAGCGTCATTACCGGTGAAACCGGTGCTGGAAAGTCCATTATTCTGGGAGCGCTCGGCCTCGCATTGGGCGACAGAGCGGACAAAGGCATCATCAGCACCGGCGCCAGTAAAGCCGATATCTGCGCTCATTTTGATACCAGCGATCAACCACTGGCGCAAAACTGGTTAAACGAGAACGACCTGCAGGCGGCAGATGAGCCCGAGCTTTGTTTGATACGTCGCGTCGTCAGCGACGACGGACGCTCCAAAGCCTGGGTCAATGGTTATCCAGTGACGCTGCAAGTGCTGAAGACCGTCGGCGAGATGCTGATCGACATTCACAGCCAGCACGAACATCAATCCCTGCTGAATAAATCCACCCATCAGCGTCTGCTCGACGAATACGTTGGTGAAGCGGAACTCGTCAGCGAAGTCCGTCGCATCAACCGCGATTGGCGCAGGAATCGCGACCGATTGGAGATGCTCAGCGAACGCTCTGAAGAATTTTCCGCGCAAGTGCAGCTGATCAGTTATCAGGTGAATGAACTGGAAGAACTGGCACTTGAGGCCGGTGAACTGGAAGCACTCAACGAGGAATACAACCACCTTAACAACGCTGACAGTACGGTGGCCGCGGCGCAACAGCTGTTGAATCTGTGCAGTGAGGGCGAAGAACAGACAGTGCAGGCGAGCCTTAACCATGCGTTAGCTCTGTTACAGGAGCTGGGCGCAAAAAATCGTGCGCTGGTTACCGTGGCCGAACTGCTCAACACCGCCTCCATCCAAGTTGACGAAGCAATCGCCGAGTTGCGTCGCAACATTGATCAGTTTGAAGCCAACCCCCAGCGTCTGGAAGAGATCAATCAACGGCTTGCCAACATTTCCCAGATTGCCCGCAAACACAAACTGAAACCCGAAGATCTGCCAACCCTGAGGATTGCACTCCAGACGCAACTCGACAGTTTTCAGCACAGCGATGAAGAACTGGAAAAACTCCAGCAGCAAGACAAAGAACTACAGAAACACTATCTCGCCGTCGCCCAACAACTGAGCCAGCATCGCCAACGTGCCGCTAAAACCTTGGCAGAACAGATCAACCTGCAGATCGCCGAACTGGGCATGAGCAATGCCAGACTGACCGTCAGCCTGAACGCAGCGAATCATCAGCAACCATCACCCACCGGCCTTGAGAGTGTTGAGTTTCTGGTCAGCACCAACCCCGGTCAGGAGCCTCGCCCGCTCATCCGTATCGCCTCCGGAGGCGAGCTTTCTCGCATCAGTCTCGCGATACAGGTCATCACTGCCCAAACCTCCAGCACGCCGACCCTGGTGTTTGATGAAGTGGATGTGGGCATTGGCGGCAGTGTCGCTCGGTCAGTAGGCACCTTATTGCGACAACTGGGCTCGCGGGGTCAGGTATTGTGCGTCACCCATCAGGCGCAAGTGGCCAGTCAGGGACATCAGCATCTATACGTCAGCAAGCAGACCCGCGATACGAATGGCAAGTTGAGCACCACAGGCACTCACATTAGAGAGCTCACAAGAGAAGAGAAGATAGAGGAGATTGCCCGAATGCTTGGCGGCGAATCTTCCGCCGAGGGGTTTACGCCAGAGTCAATTGCGCACGCTCAGGAGATGCTGAGCGTCTGACCTAACGCAGGAAGAGTTTCAGGCATTGGTTTTCTTGCAATCCTGACAGATGCCATAAAGATAGAGGCTGTGGTCCGTAATCTCAAAACCAAATTTAGCAGCAATCTTGTCCTGCTGTGTCTCAATGACCTCGTCATAGAACTCTTCGACCTTACTGCATTTATTGCAGACAAGATGGTCATGGTGCTCCATTGTGCTCAACTCGAATACTGAATGGCCACCCTCAAAATGGTGACGCATCACCAGACCGGCAGTCTCAAATTGAGTCAACACACGGTAGACAGTCGCCAGACCTACATCTTCATCGGCCTCGATCAATGCCTTATAGACATCTTCGGCACTCAAATGGCGAGTTTCTGAATTCTCCAGTAACTGCAGAATCTTTACTCGGGGAAGAGTGACCTTCAGGCCAGCTTTACGTAATTCCTGATTCTCTGATGACATGTTGCTCTCGTATTCAGACCAGCCATCCGCATAATGCGATGACTAAGGGAACCGGATGCCAAGCGGATAGTCAAAGCTCTGACGTATCCCTTTGCCCTCCGGGGCAGGTGAGGTATTATGCCCCCTAACCGAAACAGATGAAAGTTAAGCACTATGTCCAGACAGCCTGCCACACAAACAGATAACTTCTCCGCCCCGCTCCCAATCAGCAATCAGAAACTGATTAAGACCTTTATCGGCTGGAGCGCAATCGTTGCCGCAGCAATCGTTCTGCAAGGGTGCAGCATCCCGCGCCTGCAATTCCCCGGCGTGTACAAGGTTGATATCCGGCAGGGTAATATTATTACTCAGGAGATGATCGACGAATTACGTCCTGGCATGACCAAGCGGCAGGTAACCTTCGTCTTGGGTACGCCACTCGTGCGCGATCCTTTCG
>JBBSPQ010000157.1:0-5681 GCA_038258585.1 Pseudomonadales bacterium | reverse complement strand
TTGGAAAACTTCGTCAAGGACGGTCTACCCTCGCGCGCCGAAATGACGGACGCCGCCATGTCCGAGCGCGCGGAATGCGTAATGCTCAACAAAGGGCCTTTTGTGGCGGAGGCAGTCACCGTTCTGGATCACATTTTGACGCGGATGCAGGGCGACCAAAACAAGAAAACGCCGCAACTCCGTGCCTTGCACTCCTGGTGACAGGAACCAAGTCGACGGACTGGGAATGCCGTGGCTTGAGTGTGCCCTGTTTTGATTCTCAGCGTCGAGGCGGGTCATTGCTTGAAGCGCTACCCAGCGCAGATAGCATCCAGAAGTTGGAGCGTGCGGAGAAGAAGCGACTCACTGCGCCGAAAGTGAAACGCAAGAAGGATGATGAAAGCGAATAGTATCTGGCTCAGGTCAGTTTCCAACCCTACATACTCCACATGCTTCTCCCCGTGAGCATGTACGGTATGTAGGGTTATGAACGGTATGAACGGTTTTTCAGCGGTTTTCGTCAATTGCCGTCACGTCGTAGCGACGCATCATGTCGATCACGTCCGTCGACTTCACCGCGTAGGTGATGCCATCCATCCCGCGTTTGCGTCCCGCTTGGTCGAGCAGGTGCAGCCGCTTAAGGATGTGACCGATCCATTGAGTATCACCGATCCTGTCGACAGGCCGTCCAGTCAGCCGCGCGACTTTCTCGCGCGAGAGTGTCAAGGAATGGCTCTCCGTCAGCTTTGGTGCAATGGGGAGAGCATCATCAGGCAGAAGCGAGAACCCACCGACGCAGGACTTCAAAACTGGCCCGCCCATACATTATACGCTTTATCGTTTTGAGGCGATTGACATGGCCTTCAGTGACCCCATTGCTGTAAGGGAGTTCCAGAGCCGCTTGGATAAAAGGTAAATCGCGTAGAAGCCTCTCGGCAAAGGTCTTCAGTACAGGAATGCCACTGGAACGACAAGTCTCAATCCAGGGAGTCAAAACAGCGGGGATCCGCTGACGCACCAGCGCCAGGAGTTGGTGGGCGAGGGTGAAGGCATGTTGGATCTGGGGTAATTGGCACAAGTGCACACGGAGGTGCTGTTGAGACGCATCGAGTTCAGAGGTGGGCGGCAGCAAAAGCCACACCAGCCGACGGGTAGCAGGCATGGGTGCCGAGGCTCGCTGGGAGACAGCGGTTGACGTTGGTAGCATAAATAGCTCGACAGGTCAGGCCGGTGGACGCCCCCGCTGAGTCAATCGGGGTGTTCGTCGCAGGGCCGTCCACTGCCACACAGAACGGGAGGATCCCGTAAAGCCCGGGGCTTGGAGTTCTCGCCAGTGTTGCTGCGTATTGTGACACCCCGCATCCCAGCGTTCTTGAAGATAGGCCACATACGGGTCAAGCCGACTCTTTTGGCGCTGGCTGCGAGGATAATCCGGGAACAACTCACTCGCCATGTACTTGCGCACGGTCTGACGGCTGAGTGTCCATTCGCGGGCTATCTGGAGGAGGGCTCGCCCCTGAGCTTGCAGGGCTTTGACCTGCGCATAGAGCGCATAGCGCCGTGCCCGGCTGGCTTGCTGTTCGGTTTGGTCTTGGGTGCCACGTCGGTGTTCCCGGTCATAGATCGTCATGGACGCTCCAATTGCTTGAGTAGGTGTAGCCAGAAGACGGGCTTGGATCGCCGTACGCAGGCGCTCCAGGACCCGTTCCAATGCTTCGCGGAGATTGACCAGCAGATGCCAACGGTCCGCCACCTGGCGCGCTGTGGGAGCGCCTTCGCTTGCGCCACGGGCATATTCGGTCGAACGGTCCCGCGTAATCACTTCGACACCAGGGTGGGCTTGGAGCCAGGCGCGGAGGGACTCCGCCGTGCGTTCCTGGACCAGATCGACGGGTCGATGCGTTTCGCCATCGACCAGCAACGTTCCATAAACACGGCCTCGGCGTAAGGCAAAATCATCCACACCAAGTACTCGTGGTGTGGGCAAGGCCGGCAACCCACAGCGTCGAAGACGGCGCAATAACGTGCTGGAACTGGTGGGGATTCCCAGCCAAACACTTTGGCGCGCACCGGCTTGTCCCCCCAGCGCGAGGCTCAGTTGCTCCAGTGTTATGGCTAAGCGCACACTCTGCTGGGCGGACACAGCCACGACCCGGGGGAGCCGTTCGCAAAAAATCGTTCTCGAACAGGCGGCATTGCGGCAGCGAAAGCGTCGCACCCCCAAGACTAGACGCACGCGCTTGCCACTGACGGGCAAATCTCGAGGTGAACGCAGGTAGTGGCTATGGATCGCGCTCGACAGCACCTGGCAGTCTGGACAACGGGCACGACAGCTTTTCGCCTCGGCGCTAATGATTAATCGATCATCCGTGTTTTCAACGCTGCTTATTCGAAATCCTGGCAATTCAAAGGGGATGCAATTCTTCAACATTCGCTTGGTTCATCATCTGGAGTTTATTCCCCGTGGAGTCCTGGAATTATATCCCCCCTTGCACCAAACCTGACGGAGAACCTTAAGCGTACACTCTCTGTTTCAGCCAAAAGAGACTGAGCCAAGCCCGCCCGATACGCCAGCTATTGTGGATACCCTTGAGGAGTTGATGGCTCCGTTACCAAATAACCCCTCCAACATTAGTTGGACGCAAAGAATATTCGTTAGTGACCAGGATTTCTTCCCCAATATGCGGGAAGCAGATGCGTTCATCTTAATGGGTGGTGGTCCCGGCACGAACTTGACTGGTCAGACAGCTGCTTATCTCGGTAAACCTGTTGTAGCCTTAACTGCATTTGGTGGCGCAGCTTTACAGAGTTTTGATCTCGTGCTGTCGGCAATTTACCGTGACCTGAATGCGAAGTCACCCAATATGGTGGCACTCACCCAGCCGTGGAGTAAAGACCCGCTAAAAAACCGGGAATCCGCCGATAAAGTCGTGGAGTTCGCCAGCGAACTGTATTCTGCTTTTACACGTCGCCTTCTTCCGGGTGAGCGCACGCTGCGCAATTTTCTACTGTTAATGCCAATTGCTCTATTCCTCTGGGTGTTAATTCTCATAGGAATACAATCAATGACGGCAGCGATTGCTTACTTGTTGCTCTTGGTCTTAGCTTCGATCCTTGGTACAGGGCTGCGACTTCTGGCACAACTACAATCAAGGTTCGCGCCTGTATTGACCTTGTCATTTGTTTGGACGCAACTCACACTTTCCATCCTCGTGGCATTTGGTCTGATGCTGGTGTATCTCATCGGCGGCATTTCATTTACAGGGAGTCTGATTGAGTTGGGAACGAAGGGGAACGGCGCTATTGCTACTGGACTGTCAGTAGTCGGCTTTGCAGCCGGATTCCTACTCCCTATTGCCCGACTACGCAGTCAACTGAGTGATGCCATTGCTGGACAGCAAGGTACAAATTCTACCTCAGGTAATTCGGGTTAGCGAGAGTAGTGAGTGATTCTTGTGGTTCTGGCAACATGGCGAGGAGAGTGAGTAGAAAATTGGGAGCAAAAGGAAGATGACTGGAGCCAGCCCAGTTATCCGAGTGACCTGCGTCTGGCTGTTCTTGCAAAACAAGCTCACTTTCACCTCATTTAGACAATTGGAGGGTGCTGAGCAGGCGCGATAGGCTAAAGGAATTTGAGCAAGTACACTATGTCTTTATGAAAATTGGCACCAGAACGTCATTAACCTGGAGAACCATTACTTTCCCTGGCAATTGGAGTGGAGCATGCCAATGCGAACTTCGTTGACCATTACAATCAGCAGCGTTACCACTAGGCGCTGGACAGTCTCACGCCAGGGGATGTCTATTTCCAACGGGTTCAACAGATCCTCACTCGACGGGAAGCGATTAAACGTCAGACCTTCGCTCACTGGCGAGCACACTATTTGTTGGCGCGTTCCACCGCCTGAATTCCGAGGCTGATACTGGGGAGAAGTGTCTCTTCGCTAACTGTCTGTTGTGTCCCACTTTCTTTGACGATATACACTGTTGCCTCTCTTCCTCCAACAACTTCTGCTCATCGTTCGAAATCTTGAGGAGAGGTGACTCGTCTGCAGTCGTACCCGATTGTGAGGTGTGACGTAGTTTGCTAACCGCGAGTAGAAATTGGTCAAGATCGGGATCAAGGAGCGCGCGTTCTTCAGGTTGTAAGTTACTGAGATGAGCCTCGATTTCTTCCAAAAGGGCACCCATTTTGTCTGTGAGTTCGGTAATCTTTTGAGAAGGCATTAACGATCTGCTTTCATATTCTGACAGTTCGTCGAGTTAAAAACTCTGCCGGATCAGGTGATTAATCGCGATAAAGGGATGACAAGCTTAGGTAGTGTCTTGTAATGAAGCAGACAGATTTCATAGGGCTATGTATAGTCACAGTCTGCAATTTTCTATCGAGTATTCGTTGAAAACAAACATGGTCACCGCAGTCTCTCTACGACCATGCACTGCCGTTTTTCGATCCTTCTAGAAATTCTCCTCTGCCATAGAAATAGCAGTTAGGCTAATAAGGTGTTGTAACAAAACCATCGTTATTAGATATAATCGTCATACGTGTATTTTTAGAAGCATAAAGTTACCGTCTATGTCAATCGAACTTGTATCCACTGATTTCCAAAAGTTGATTCGTATTGTGCAGCGTCAACCATCCTTTGTGGGTGAAACAGAGCGCCGCAGCCTCATAAGGCTTGGTTTCGGTAACGCATCTCAGGCACAGGTGATTATGTCACAGCTTGACTTCAGCGGAACGCCCATGAACGCGGCGGTCACCATTGTCAGCTTCCTGTGCCAATATGGACAAGTCGAGCGCGGCATCGAAGCGGTAGGCGTCCTGATCGATCAACTGCTTGCCAATATGGGCTTGAGCGAGGATGCAGACTTCCTCGCAGACATTGTTACTCATTACAAGCTGGTTAATAAACTGCCCTCATCGCCCAGCCCAATTCCTCGGCCCTCCCTAGCCGTGAATGCGGATGACAAATACGTCTTTATCTCTTACGCACGACCGGATCGCGCTTTTGCTGAGCAGGTAGATGAATATCTCATGGCCGTTGGATTCCGCACATTCCGCGATACGAGCAACATTGTTATCGGCGACATGTGGGATCTGAGGATTGAGAAAGCGCTTACGGAAGCGACGCACATGGTGCTGCTGCTGTCGGCAGCGTCCATGCCATATCGCAAAGAAGTCTATCGCGAGTGGTTCTTTTTCGATCAGCAGCGGAAGCCACTGTTACCGCTGAAAGTGCAAGACTGCACATTACACAGCCGGATTGAAGCGATCAACTATCTTGATGGACAGATAAACCTTGCTACCGCGCTTGAACAGCTCGTCATAGCCCTCAATCAACCTTAGATAGATGCTGTGAGAGCAACGTCCCTACCTTCAGATAGAGCTAGCAAGATCTTGGCAGGTGAAGGTCGGAAGAGACAAACCAACGCAGACCTCGATGGGGAGGTAGCTTACTGCACGTCGCAGAGTAATAGCAATCGAACGGACTGAGTGACATAGACGAGGCAAGCGATGCCACTTGACGAACGTAGTATCAATGAAATTTCCAACTTGCTGCTGCCGCTCATGCAAAGCGAGAAAGATCGACGCTCGCTAGTTATCCTAGCGCTGGGCAAGCATCCAATTCTGGATCAGATCGACTTTTCGGGCGCGACGCTCTTATTTCTTCCAATGCTGATCGAGAAACTCGATCAATTTG
>JBBSPQ010000156.1:0-5687 GCA_038258585.1 Pseudomonadales bacterium | reverse complement strand
CGTTATTACACTAATCCTCTCACCTTCATCTATTCAGCAGGAGTCAATATAAACGAGCGAATGAGTTCCAACGTGTCAGAAATGAGGCAACCGATAGGGGAGGATGCTCAGTTGTCCGCTTCCGATAAGGGCAGGGACTTGATTATTCTGGTATTGGGAGAGGCAACACGCGCAGACCGCTGGTCGCTGAACGGTTATCCACGACACACCAATAGAGAGCTGAGCAAGTACGATGTGATCAGTTTTCAAAATATGTATTCCTGCGGCACCTCCACGGCCTACTCTGTGCCGTGTATGTTTTCGTCCAATACGAGTGATGACTTCAGTATCGCGGGTGCCGGGCAGGAAGAGAACCTTCTGGACATGTTGCAGAGAGTCGGCATAAACGTATTGTGGCGAGACAATAACTCGGATTCGAAAGGGGTTGCCGAAAATATCGTGTTTGAGGATTTCAGATCACCGGACATGAATCCCGTTTGCGACGTAGAGTGTCGAGACATAGGGATGCTAAGTGGGCTCCAAAACTATATCGATTCAAAGAAAGAAGGGGACATTGTCATTGTTCTGCATCAGATGGGCAATCATGGACCGGCCTACTACAAGCGGTATCCACTAGCATTTGAAATATTCACTCCTGCCTGCAAAACCAATCAGCTGGAGAATTGTAACGAGCAGGAGATCAGTAACGCCTATGACAACGCCGTGGTGTACTCGGATTTTTTTCTGGCCAAGGTCATCGAATTCTTGAAGCCCTACAGTGATGACTTCGCGACTGCCATGTTTTACATGAGCGATCACGGAGAGTCTCTGGGAGAGCACGGACTTTATCTACACGGTCTGCCCTATCTTATCGCGCCGGACACGCAGAAACATGTTGCCGCTTTGATGTGGTTTGGCGAATCGTTCAAGCAGCCCGACCCTCGCCGGCTTTATGCACAACGCGCCCAACTGTACTCACACGACAACTATTTTCACACGGTTCTGGGGATGCTTGAAGTAGAGTCTTCGCTCTACCGCGAGGACATGGACATGCTGAACGAAAGAGTCAAATTGTGAGCGCAAGCCGAGTAGCCTGATCAATCGCCCGCTTGGCATCGAGTTCCATTGCCACATCCGCGCCGCCGATCAAATGGAAGGGCTTGGTCAGATTGACGCTCAGTTCGCGCAATGGCTCCTGACCAGCGCAAATGACAACGTGATCCACTTCCAACAGACGTGGTTCGCCGTTGATTCGAACATGGAGCCCGGCATCGTCGATTTTTTCGTACTCGCACCCGGCAAACATCTGCACATTTTTTTTCAGCAAACCGAGTCGATGAATCCAGCCCGTCGTCTTGCCCAGATTGGTACCGACTTTGGTCTCTTTGCGTTGCAACAGCATTATCTGCCGTGGCGATGGTTCGACACTCGCCTTAATGCCTTCAATCCCACCTCTGGCCTGCAGAGTCATATCAACGCCCCACTCGCGCATAAAAACCGGAATGTTCTGACTAGGAGACTCATCGCCGTGACTCAAGAATTCGGCGACGTCGAAACCGATGCCGCCAGCTCCAATCAACGCGACCCGTTTGCCCACCACCACGCGCTTGGTAAGGACATCGACATAGCGCAACACCTTGGGATGTTCTATGCCCGGAATAGCCGGTGTTCTTGGCGAAATACCTGTGGCGATAATCACGATGTCGTAATCACCTTCGTTCAGGGTTTCGGCCTTTATCCTTGTATTCAATTGAACTGACACTTGTAGTTTTGTAAGTCGGGTTTGGAAATAGCGCAGGGTTTCGTTGAATTCTTCTTTGCCTGGAATGCGTTTGGCGAGATTGAACTGACCGCCAATCTCGGCACTGGCTTCGAACAGCGTCACCTCATGACCGCGCTCGGCCGCGGTTACAGCGAAAGCCATTCCGGCTGGACCGGCACCCACAACGGCCAATTTCTTTGGATGGGCGGTGGGTGTCGAGCGCAGTTCGACTTCGTGACACGCACGAGGATTGACCAGACAACTTGTCAACCGGCCATTGAAGATGTGATCGAGGCAGGCCTGATTGCAGCCGATGCAGGTGTTAATTTCATCACTGCGATTCTCTGCTGCCTTATTAACGAAATGTGAGTCAGCCAGAAATGGTCGTGCCATGGAAATCATGTCGGCATCGCCTCTCTCCAGCACTGTCTCGGCGACCTCCGGCGTATTAATTCGATTCGACGTAATGACGGGGATAGGCAGCTCGCTGCGAAATCTGGCGGTCACCCAAGTGAATGCTGCACGCGGCACTTTAGTGGCAATCGTAGGAATCTGTGATTCGTGCCAACCTATGCCGGTGTTGATCAGCGTGACGCCAGCCTCGGCCAATGCCTTGCCTAGATGGACGGTTTCCTCGAAGCTGCTGCCTCCTTCGACTAGGTCGAGCATGGACAGGCGAAAAATAATGATGAAATCGGACCCCGTCCGTTCTCGCGTGCGACGCACGATTTCCAGCGCCAAACGGATACGGTTTTCAAAGCTTCCACCCCAACGGTCTTTGCGTTGATTGGTGCGCTGGGCGATGAACTCGTTGATGAAATAGCCTTCCGAGCCCATCAACTCCACGCCGTCGTAACCCGCTTCCTGGCAGAACGCGGCGAACGTGGCGAAATCCTCTATCTGCTGAAGTATTTGTTCTTCGCTGGCTTCTGAGGGGATAAAGCGATTGATTGGGGCTTGAATAGGGGAAGGGGCAATTAAATTTTCGGTGCGTGAGTAGCGGCCGGTATGCAGTATCTGCAAACAGATCTTGCCTCCCTCGCGATGCACGGCATCGGTAATCAGACGATGTTTGTCGACAGCGCCGGGTTGCTCATAAATCGGACTCTCTCCAGGCGGCAGGCAGTGTTCGTTGGGCATGAAACCGCCGGTCACTATCAGAGCGACGCCGCCTGCTGCTCTCTCCCCGTAGAAAGCGGCGAGTCTTTCGTGACTGTCAGGAATATCCTCCAGGCCAGTGTGCATCGATCCCATCAGGACGCGGTTACGCAGTTGGGTAAAGCCAAGATTGAGCGGTTCCAGAAGCCGGGGGTAAATGCTCAATCAGTCACCTACTCTCACAGTCAAAATATCGCAGTTAGCGCCGTGGAGCACTTTGTTTGCGGTGGAACCCAACAGTAACTGCCAGCCGGACCGGCCATGACTGCCAATGACGACGAGTTCAACACCGAGCTCTGCCGCTTTCGCTTTGATCTCCGTTGCGGCAGTTCCGACCATGACGTACTGACGTTCTGGCGGCACGCCGTTTGTGCTCCCTATCTGCGTTAGACGCTCAATGGCGATAGCCGTGGCATCTTCTTGCATTTTGCTCATGTTGATGGCATAGGCATCGATTGGGTATGCCGCAGCAACAGGTTCGACGACATGTACAAGACTGATTTTGCTGTCGTCGTAAGCGGCTACTTGACGTGCGCGAGAAATCACTTTGTCAGACTCGTTGGACAAGTCTATCGCCACCAGTAGCTTCATATAATTACTCATAGCTCGCTCCTTGTATCTTCCATGTGATGAGGTTGGGGTTATGACTTGGCGTCATAAGATTGTTATCAGTGTAAAGGAGAAGATCAGACTTTAGAAGTTGACAGCAATTGTTTGCAAAATCCAGAGTGGCGGTCACAACTGAGACGGTATTCACAGCCCGTTCACAGATAAGGTGAAAAGAGCCATACGAAGGAGTCACGCAACTGTACTGGCAGAGAGCGTGAGTCTATTACTTTCTTGGTGATTCTTGTTGCTGCTTCACGCTTGGTAGAGAAGTAATTGCTCAGTCTTGTGTTGACATCATCGGAAAACAATTCAACGCCCAGCTCGTAATTCAGGCGTAGGCTGCGAGGATCCATGTTGGCAGAGCCTATCAGAGCATAACAATCGTCTACCAGCAGTAATTTGCTGTGAATGAACGGGGCAGGTTGATAGTAGATCGCGATGTCCTTCTCCAATATCTGACTAAGAATGTTGCGCGAGGCCCAATGGGCTGGTTTGATGTTGTTATGACCTGGCAACAAAATCTGGACATCGACGCCTCTCAGGTGCGCTGAAACAATTGCTCCTATCAAATCCAGAGTAGGCAGAAAATAGGGTGTCATAATCCAAACCTTCGTGCGTGCGGCCGATATCACTCCGCTCATGATATTGTTGAGTCGGTCGAGCTCCTTGTTCGGTCCATCTAGCACCAATCGGCTCCATATCGGCGCCTCGGTGCGATTTAGATTGCAGTGCTGAAATGGGCCCACGTCGAGCGTTCCGTTACAGTGATGCCAGTCGCGTCTGAACGCCCATTCCAGTTCGTCCACTATACGGCCGCGTAGCCTGAAATGAATATCCAGAACCCGATGAGGATTATCGAGCTTATCGCACAAATGTCGACTGCCTATGTTAGCCCCACCTGTGAAGGCGTACTGTTCATCGACGATCAACAGTTTGCGGTGACTACGCATGTTCAGATTGAGAGAAGGCGGAAAAAGTTTGATGGGATTAAAGCGAGTGAAGTCTATGCCCGCTTTTTGCAGTTCACCACCGATGCGAGGAAGGCGCATGAATTCACCAAGACCGTCGAGAATGACTTTCACTTCGACACCGCGTTGATGGGCTTTTGCCAGCGCGGTCACAAATTTCATCCCGGTTTCATCATTATCAAAAATATAGGTGCAGAGCAGAATTCTGATTTTTGCGTTATCAATGACCTCCAGCATTGCAGGATAGAGTTTGTCGCCATTTTCGAGAATCATGACTTCGTCGCAGGAACTCAAACCCTTACCAATGACGCGTTCACCTACAGTTGATAAAGGACGAAACGCGGTGCCTTCCGGATCGGGTAACGTGACGCAAGCGCTCTTGAGTAGTTTCGTCACGTAGTCGCGCTTGGCGCGGTTATTAACACGGTTGAGACCAAACAGCAGGTAGATAATCGGGCCCGCTAGGGGCAGGATGATGCACAGCGCAATCCACCCAAACGCCGCCTTCGAGTCGCGCTTGTTCAGCAGGGCATGCCCGGCGGCGCCGATCGCCACAAGTAGCAAAAGCGGGGGAACTATCCATAGCAATACTGACGATAATGTCACGATCCTTCGTCTCCTCTCACATTCGCACGCTGGATGCCGATAGAGCATATCAAGGTGATTCAGCATAATACATCGCTGATCACTATCTCTTGATCTACATCCCATATGGCGAGTGTTCCGGATTTGAAGACGAAGACAGAGATGGACACGAATGTGACGGGGGATCCATAATCTGAATCGAGAACCCAGCCAGCCCTCATTGGGGAGTCCATGAAAAAGATACTACTACTGGCCAATCTGTTGGTCGCACTTGTCCTCGCTGGGTTGATCGCTACACAAGCGCTATCTGACAAAGTACAAGTGATCGATGCCGCTTACGACAGCCTTGGAAATATCACCACTGCGTTAAGCAGCCATACGCAGCAAACACTGGCGTCCGTAGATCTTGGTCTGCGGACGATCATCGAAGAATATACGCAGCTTGAGGCAAGAGGCGGGGCCAACACTGCCGCAACTCTCTACCCTATCCTGATCAATCGTCAGGCCGGGTCTACCAGCACCTATTCGTTTTACATCATCGGCGAGTACGGACAGTTATTGGCAACGTCGCGAACTCCAAGTCCGCTCGCACTCGACTCATCAATTGAACCAGACTATGTAGGGTT
>JBBSPQ010000155.1:0-5704 GCA_038258585.1 Pseudomonadales bacterium | reverse complement strand
TCGCCGCCAAGCTGGCGCTCGGCTTAACGATGCTTTGCCTTTTTTTACTCGTTCGATTCTTGTAATGTTGAGCAAGGACTTTACACGATGGCAGATTGCTCTTTTCCCATGTGCTTGGGCAGGCTAGAAATATTTAACTGTCTCTGACCCCATTTAATCTGTTGGAGAAAAAGCATCAACTCTCAATTTCTCTCCTGAACGATAAGCTGGAATTTACGCGTCACAGGATTGACTGGTATATCTTCCACAATCGGAACTTCGAAGCGAACATTCTCGAGACCCTTCTGCTGCAAAATCTCACTCAGTCGTTGCTCTACTCCCTGCACGATAGCAATGCGTTGATCGTCAGAAAGATCCGCTTCTACGCACACTGCAAAACGAAACGAAGTATCACTGGTAATTTGCATCTGGAACCGGGTCACGCCTTTTACAAACACCTCATTGATCGTGTGCGGGCTAATGAAATCCATGGTGCCTGCGGCATTGCGAAAACTGGGCATTTGCTCGCTTCTGCCTACCAGATTTTCGACGACAACTGGATATACACCCGGGGCGCTGAGAGGTTGAAGAATATCTGACATCCGATAACGTATGAGCGGCATCGTGTAGTTGAACAGATTGGTCACCACTGAATGGTCATCAAAGAGCTCCATGATTAAGTTGCCATCAGTCAGCGTCATCGTTTCGCAATCGGGATTCGTCACTCCCATCATCATGTGTTCAGTACATGCGTACAGGCCAAAGACGCTCACTCCCGCAAAGGATTCGCTCAGATACGACATGTCTTCTTTTGTGACCGTTTCGCCGGTTGCCGCTACCGCGCGCGGAGCGATCTTCAGAATACCTTGACGCTGTTGTTCTCCGAGTATTTTCAACGCTGTGGTGTAGCCGAAAATAAAATCCGGTTTGAATTCATTGAGCTGCTCTACCACTGAAGGCAGAGGTGAGTTCACTTCAAAGGGCACGGCTTTCAAGATCAGACGCGCCAATCCTTTTTGCATCCTGGCAACTGAAGTCGCTCCGGCGAAGTGTCCACCGGTTGCGCCGTAGAACGCTAGACGTAGGCGACGCAAACCGGGCCATGACATGCGCATCGATTTGCCGTTGCCTCCCCCTCGCCGAAAACGAAACATGTTGCCTCGGAAGGAGCGACGCATGTCAGATTTTTCGGTGAGGAAATAACCCATTTCGCCAGACGTGCCAGAGGTGTGCATGACCGTGTATTTGTTCAGAAACAAATCACTAGGGTCCGACGATTTCGTTAGAAAGTTCGCTATTCCCTGCTTGGTAATGCTCGGATCGGTGACTATTGCATCAAAATTGGCCATCAGAATGGCTTTCGTCAACAACGGAAAATCTGTCGGCACGCATGTGTCTAGACTTATCCCACGCTCTGCAATGAGCTGTTGATAGTAGCGAGAATGGCTATTGGCGTGGCGAACGAGTGCGCGAAACTTTTTCAGTTTGCGCATATCTATTGCGGAGGAGTCAGATGAATTCGATGGATTTTTTATTGCTGTCATAGAGAGCCTATACGTGCAGCGTTGTCTAACGTTGTTCTGGGTCGAGAAAGTGCCGGGTTTACGTTACAATGTGCCCGCTCCAGACCCTAGCGGCTCACCTCTTTCAGGCAGGTATTTTAGTGGGTATTGACAGGTAAGCAAGCGACTCGCTTGCCTAAACCAGAACAAGATCTACCATCTCCCTGACGGGTGTCCGAGCAATGACAAGATAAGTACCAGAAATGTGGTTTCTTTCAAGACTGCACGGGACGCTGATGCTGCTAGCTACAAGAAGGCTCGGAACTGCAATTGATAGCTTCTCTTAATGTCCACTTAAGCGAAGCCAAGTAAATTTAAATCAATGTTCATGCGTCCAACCCTGCTACTGTGGGTAGAACGCTCGCACTCTATGCTTGTCCATCGGAAGATCAATATGAACAACATACTTCCAACTCTCACTAAAGTGACCATTGTTTTGGCCTTTTCGCTAGGCATTACTCTTGTAACAAAGAGCGCGCTCGCTGACGAAGAATGCAGAGACCCCATCGCAAATTGGCAACCACGCGAAGTTCTCAAGAAGTTGCTCGAAGACCAAGGTTGGATTGTGCAGCGCATCCGAATCGACGACGGTTGCTACAAGGTGCATGCGCTTGACGCTCAGCGGCGCCGGGTCGAAGCGATCTACGCACCCGCCTCTCTCACCTTGATGGAATTCGAACTGGAAGACGAAGAACACGAACGGCGGGAACACCGCGACGCCCAACATCAGTCTCGATAACTATCGGCCGCTAAGGAGAATTCAGAATGAACAAATTATTAGCAACAACTGCTTTGACGGTGGGCCTGTGCCTTGCGAGCGCCGTACAAGCACGTGAAGTCACTATCACTACCGCACTCAACTCGTATCGAGGGGATGGCGCCTATTTGGCGATATACCTTACCGATGCAGACGGCAAGTACGCCCGCACACTTTGGGTCGCGGGTGGCAAGACAAAATACTACAAACACCTATTGGACTGGGCGCGTGGCAGTGGAATGAAAAGCACAGAATATGACGGCATGACCGGTGCGAGTGTTAGCAACGGGGGCAATCTAACCATCAAGGTGGAGATCGATGATGCTCTGATCGATGCAGGCTACCTGATCCGTGTGGATAGTGCCGTCGAAGACCAGCGCGAGAATCGTGTTGATGCCGAAGTGCCGTTGACCAGTCAGGGGGTAAGCACACCGGTCGCCGGTCGCGGCTATGTCAAAGCACTTAGCTACTCCTTGTAACGCTTCAGAATAGAAGAGAGAAGACATGCTCCGTCGCCTGCATTCGCTGCCCGGCCTTTTTGCAGCGTTGTTTTTGCTGGTAGTGGCGACAAGTGGCGCCATCTTGTCGTTGAATCCGGCTCTAGAAAGGGCCGCAGCTACTGTTCCCGCCCGCGGAAAACTCAACGTCGCCGAAGTCGCTGAGAATGCGTTGCGGAGTCATTCCGGCATAGAACAGATCGAACGCTTGCCTTCGGGCGGGGTGTTGGTCTACTTCACCGAAGATGGCAATTCTGGTGCTGATCTGATCAATCCCCTGACCGGCTCTATTGTGAGCGCCTATGACCCATCGCCTTTTTTCTCCTGGGTAACGGATCTCCACCGGGCTTTCCTTTGGGACGATCGCGGTCGCGCTGCCGCCGGTGTCAGCGCACTGTTCATGGCTTTGATGTGCCTTTCTGGCATTTTTCTTCTAGCTTCGCGCGCGGGTGGTTGGCGCAATCTCTTCGCCCCCATCCGTGCTGCAAGCGATGGCAATATGAGTCCGAGGCTACACGCAGAGTTTGCGCGCGTGGCGGCATTAGGGTTACTACTCTCAGCGCTGACCGGTGTTTGGATGTCGGCAGTGCGCTTCGAACTATTGCCAGAAGCCCAAGAACTCGAAGCCGATTTTCCCCAATCGGTTGCAGGCACAGCGCCTGCGCCGATCGGCTCGCTGCTAGCGCTACAGCAAGTGGACCTTCTAGATTTACATCAATTAGTTTTTCCGTTCCCGGATGATCCGTCGGATGTCTACTCATTGCGGACCCACCAAGGTTGGGGTTTTGTGGATCAAGCCACCGGCGAGTGGCTGTCTTTCGCCGACTATGGCAATGCAGCGACTCTGCAAACGTTCATCATGGAATTACATACGGGCGAGGCCTTTTGGTGGCTAGGGCTGATTCTTGGCCTAGCGGCATTGACAGTGCCAGTGCTGTCCACCACCTGCACGCTGATCTGGTGGCAACGTCGCCGGTCAATGCCGAAGATCATCGGCAACACGCCCCGACACTTGGCTGATACCATATTGCTAGTGGGTTCTGAAACGAATGCTACCTGGGGCTTTGCAACGTCACTTCTGAAAGGGTTGCTAGCGGCTGACTGTCGTGTTCACGTTGCGCCAATGAATCAACTGACAGACCGATACCCTAAAGCTCGCCGGTTGCTGATTCTGACATCGACTTACGGCGATGGCGATGCGCCTTCATCTGCCAATCAATTTATCCATAAACTCGAAAAAATGCCGTCATCACTAGCGCTGCCATGGGCAGTGTTGGGTTTTGGTGATCGTCAGTTTGAGCACTTTTGTGCGTTTGCCGAACTGGTGAGCAAGGAACTTCACCAACGGCAATGGCCGCAGATACTCGCTACTGACTATATCGACCGTCAGTCTGGCCCCTCATTCGAGCATTGGGGGATGGCATTAGGTCAAGCTCTCGACCTAACCCTGCCGCTTCATTACACACCGCTGCCGCGCGCTACAAAGTCGCTTATTTTGTTCGAGCGCAAAGACTACGGTGCACTAATCAACGCGCATACCACCATTCTTCGTTTCGAGTCCGCCACACCCGGAAAGTCGCTCCCCAAGTTCGCAGCAGGAGACTTGGTCGGCATCGCTCCGCCGGGCAGTGATGCTCCTCGATTTTATTCACTTGCCTCTTCGAGCAAAGATGGCGTTTTGGAAATTTGCGTTAGACGCCAAGAGCAGGGAATTTGCTCGAGCTTCTTGTACAACTTGAAAATTGGCGATTTCGTGAATGGATTTATTCAGAAAAACGCCCGCTTTAAACCATCTAAAGGCAAGTCGCCGATCATCCTGATTGGTGCTGGCACTGGCATCGGTCCTTTGTTGGGTTTCATTCGCGACAACAAAGCGCATCGCCCTATGCACTTGTACTGGGGAGGCCGCCTCGCAGAGTCGGATTCACTATATGAAGACGAGCTGCAAGCTTGTTTGGCGGATCAGCGCCTGTCACAGCTTCACCTCGCATTCTCCCGAGGTCCTCAGTCTGCCTATGTGCAGGACAAAATTTTGGAAGACGCTGCGCAGATGCGCGCTCTGATTACGGCAAACGCGCAGATACTTCTGTGTGGCGGACGTCGAATGGGAGCGGATGTCGCTACTACTATGAATGTGATATTGGCGCCATTGTCATTAGACGTTGCCCAGTTGAAAAAATCGGGACGCTATTTGGAGGATACCTATTAGAGTGGATCTCGCCGTTAGAGGAATCACTGCCTTTGAGGACAATATTTTAGTGCTGCTCATTTTATCCATCTCCGTCTCCCGTTTTGACAAGTGCCAATCGGTTTGCGTTGGACGGGGAATTGCCAGTACGATGAGCCACCCGAAGCCCATTTTTGCTTATGTCGCGGGTATTTTAGAGGAGAAATGAATTGAATGCAGGTTCAGACTTCATTCGACTGACCCGCAGAACGATAGAACGCCTCTTCGTAACAGTTCTGTTAGTCGTGGGTATAACTTTTTCTTTATGTTCCGTGGCACATTCCGCGAGCAACACACAACAAATGACCAGCGCTGACTTATACGCAGATTTCGCCGCATTGCTGAAAATGTATCTGATCGAGCAGCGCACCCCTGAGGGCGGACTCGTCTCTGCATTCGATTACCAACGCGCGTTGAATTCTGCAGACACATTCCCGCGGATTAATCATCAGAAAGAAATATTGCGCGACTTTGATACCGGTCAACTCAATAATCGAGAACTCGCAATCGCTTTCTGGGTTAACGCCTACAATTTTTTTATGCTCTCTTACATCTTGGAAGAGAGACCAGGCGGTGAACTAGTGGATTCTGTGTGGGACTATGGCGGGCGCTATAATCCCTTCGTTGACAGCGTTTTCAAGCGCCGAGAATTTACGGTAGGCGGACGATTGTATAGCTTGGA
>JBBSPQ010000154.1:0-5711 GCA_038258585.1 Pseudomonadales bacterium | reverse complement strand
TCATCCATCAAGCGAATGAAATAAGGATCAAGATGTCCTATGGTTGGTCTTCCCATGGCTTCCAATACACGCGGATTTACGTCAGAAGGACCCGGGCCCATCAAGGTGCGAAGTGGGGGATGAAAAGAAGCAACCATATCGAATTCCTCAAAACGAAAAAGCCGAGCATAGCCCGGCTTTATTCTTAACCAATGTCGAAGACTACTTTCAGTCTTCTGAATTACCGGCAGCCGCAGGACGGTCAACCAACTCAACATAAGCCATTGGTGCATTGTCGCCAGGACGCATGCCGCATTTCAGAATGCGGATATAACCACCTGGTCGTTCAACATAGCGTGGACCGAGAGCAGTGAACAGCTTGCCAACGGCAGCCTTATCACGCAGACGATCGAATGCCAGACGACGGTTAGCAACACTGTCGCTCTTAGCAAGAGTAATCAAAGGCTCTGCAACCATACGCAGCTCTTTGGCTTTGATCACTGTAGTTTTAATAAGTTCGTGCTCAACCAGGGAGACAGTCATGCTGCGCAGCATGGCCTTGCGGTGCGAACTGTTGCGACTCAGTTGACGTCCACTTTTACGATGACGCATATCTTCTAATTCCTATTCTTGCCTTCGCGCCTGTTGGCACTCGGTCACTCTTCGTTAAAAACTGTCGTTAAAAACCTGATTGTAAAACGTTCCTGCAAACTCTTATTTTTCAGCACCCGATTTCAGAACTTGCCATTAACACTCAACGGCAAGTCTGAACTCTGAAACCGCGCTTAGTTGCGGTCGTCAGAACGGAGACTGGACGGTGGCCAGTTCTCCAGACGCAGCCCCAGTGAAAGACCACGGGTTGCGAGTACATCTTTGATCTCTGTCAGTGACTTCTTACCAAGGTTAGGAGTCTTCAACAATTCTACTTCGGTACGCTGAATCAAGTCGCCGATGTAGTAAATATCTTCCGCTTTCAGACAGTTCGCGGAACGAACAGTCAACTCCAGATCATCAACCGGGCGCAACAGGATCGGATCGATCTCGTCTTCTGGTTCTTCTGGCTCGCTGGCAACCTGACTTTGCAGATCAACGAAGACAGCCAATTGATGCTGCAGGATAGTCGCTGCGCGACGAATCGCCTCTTCTGGATCGATCGTGCCATTAGTGCGCAGATCAATGATCAGTTTGTCGAGGTCAGTACGCTGCTCTACACGAGTGCTTTCCACTGAGTAGGCAACCGTTGTTACTGGCGTGTAAGAGGCATCCAGAAACAGACGGCCTACAGCACGAGTCTCGTCGTCATTGGAGACGCGAGTATCAGCAGGAGCGTAGCCACGCCCCTTACGTACAGTCAGGCGCATATTCAATTCGCCGCTGTCGTTCAGATTCGCGATAACGTGGTCAGGATTAACAATCTCGACATCGTGACCGACAACGATATTGCCTGCCGTTACAACGCCAGCACCCTTCGCATTCAAGGTAATAACTGCTTCGTCTTGACCGTTGAGCACCACTGCGACGCCTTTCAGGTTCAGCAGGATCTCAATAACGTCTTCCTGTACACCTTCGATAGTGCTGTATTCATGCACCACGCCATCGATCTCTACTTCCTCGATTGCACAACCTGGCATAGAGGAAAGCAGGATTCTTCTGAGCGCATTACCCAGAGTGTGTCCAAAACCGCGTTCGAGCGGCTCAAGTACTACCTTTGAGTGGTACTTGTCATACTCTTCAACCTTAATCAATTGCGGTGTCAAAAAATCCGACAATGAAATCTGCATGGAATCACCCTTCAATTAGCTAGTTACTACTTGGAGTAAAGCTCGACTATCAAGTTTTCGTTAATGTCAGGAGACAAGTCGGCGCGATCAGGCTTACGACTGAACTCCCCTTCGAGCTTCTCGCTGTTTACATTGATCCACTCCACCGGGGTGCGTTGACCAGCCAACTCCAACGCCGCCTTAATACGCAGTTGCTCTTTCGCTTTTGAGCGAACAGAAACCACATCTCCCGGTGCTACTTGATAGGAAGGAACGTTGATTACATCGCCGTTCACAAGGATTGATTTATGCGCTACCAACTGACGAGATTCCGCACGTGTCGAACCGAAACCGATACGATAAACAACGTTATCCAGACGCGACTCAAGCAGTTGCAACAGGTTCTCACCAGTAGCGCCTTTCTGACGGGCTGCTTCTTTGTAGTAACCACTGAATTGCTTCTCGAGAACGCCATAGATCCTGCGGATCTTTTGCTTCTCACGCAGTTGCACGCCATAGTCAGAAAGTCTACCGCGACGCTGGCCGTGTTGTCCGGGCGCGTTCTCGGCTTTGCACTTGCTGTCCAAGGGACGAACGCCACTCTTCAGGAACAGATCAGTTCCTTCACGTCGCGCAAGCTTACATTTCGGGCCTAAATAACGGGCCATATACTGTCTCCTATGTTCTTATCTATGGGAGATAAGCCACTAAAATTGCAAAAATTCCTAACAGAGTGATGCGAACTGGACAACGCTGAACTATACGCGTCGTTTTTTCGGTGGACGACAGCCGTTATGAGGCATTGGCGTTACGTCAGTAATGTTGCTTACTTTCAAACCACAACCATTCAACGCTCGAACCGCAGACTCACGTCCTGGTCCTGGGCCGTTTACCTTAACGTCGAGATTCTTCAAACCGTACAACTCGATGGCAGCTTTACCAGCACGCTCGGCAGCAACCTGAGCGGCAAATGGCGTACTCTTACGCGAACCACGGAAGCCTGAACCCCCGGAAGTTGCCCAGCTAAGTGCATTGCCCTGACGATCAGTAATCGTAACGATAGTGTTATTGAACGAAGCATGGATGAATGCGATTCCATCCACTACTGCCTTGCGGGCTTTCTTCTTCGTCGTTTTAGCTGCTGGCTTTGCCATAAATTATTCCTGATTCAATTGACTGCTTCTGTCGCCTTAAATAAACCCGCACCATTCAGTGCGGTTAGCCTTAAGGCTGGTAAACAGCCTAAGGCATCTAAAATCTTACTTCCGTATCGGCTTACGCGGTCCCTTACGGGTACGGGCGTTAGTCTTGGTACGTTGACCGCGAACGGGCAAGGATCTACGGTGACGAATGCCTCGGAAGCATCCCAGGTCCATTAGACGCTTGATCGCCATGGACAACTCACGTCGCAAATCACCTTCCACAGTAAACTTGGCTACTTCAGCACGAATACTGTCAAGTTGCTCAACAGACAGGGCGCTGGTCTTAGTGCTCGGAGCAATACCAGTATTTGCGCAAATTGCTTTAGCTCTGGTAGCACCGATTCCGAAGACATAGCCCAGAGAGATCACAAGATGCTTATTATCGGGTATGTTGACACCTGCAATACGTGCCATATTTTAACTCCACTTTAAAGATTACTTACGCGCCCAAAATTCTCTGAGCCAAAATTACGGGGGGCAAAGGATATACTTTGACCAGCAAAAAATCAACCAGACGACTTAGCCTTGACGCTGCTTATGTCGTGGCTCTGCCGCGCAGATCACTCTGACAACGCCATTGCGCTTAATCACTTTGCACTTGCGACATACTTTTTTAACAGATGCTCTGACTTTCACGTTATTACTCTCCAAAAAAACCGAGGTTCAATCTCTCCCAAGGCACCAACCTCAGGAACTGCACTATTTCTTACAGGCCGCCGCGACCAAAACTGCCCAAGTTTGATTTCTTCATCAATGAATCGTATTGATGAGACATCAAGTGAGACTGCACCTGAGACATAAAATCCATGCTTACTACTACAACGATCAGCAGAGCCGTTCCGCCTAGATTGAAAGGCACGTTTGCCATCATCTGGAAGAAGTTTGGTAACAGACAAATCATCGCGATATAAGCAGCACCGAACATAGTCAATCTAGTCAAAACGGCATCAATGTACTTAGATGTCTGATCACCTGGACGAATACCTGGAATAAATGCACCAGAGCGTTTTAGGTTCTCGGCGACATCCTTGGGATTGAACACTAGGGCCGTATAGAAAAAGCAGAAAAACACGATCATTGCGCTGAATATAATAATGTAAAGCGGTTGTCCCGGACCGATCAGCAAAGCGAGATCCTGAAGCCATTCCGTACCTTCAGATTGACCAAACCACTGTCCCAGAGATGCTGGAAACAAAAGAATGCTGCTCGCGAAAATTGCGGGAATCACGCCAGCCATATTCACCTTCAACGGTAAATGACTGGATTGAGCAGCATACATTCTTCGCCCTTGCTGGCGTTTGGCGTAATTGACAGTGATACGACGCTGTCCGCGCTCGATAAATACAATCGCTGCGATGACAACAACTGCAATTATTGCAACCACAAATAATAACAAACCACTAATCTGACCTTCATAAGCCTGCGTCAGCGAGTTTCCGATAGCGCCAGGCAAGCCTGCAACAATACCTGCAAAAATCAGCATTGAAATACCGTTACCGACACCACGTTCAGTAATCTGTTCACCCAACCACATCATAAACATCGCGCCAGTCACCAGTGAAATGACTGCGGTCAGCGTAAAAGCCATTCCAGGGTTGTACGCCATAGGGGCTAACAGCCCAACGGTCATGCCCGTGCCTTGCACAGTCGCCAGAACCAACGCCCCGTAACGGGTGTATTGGGTAATCTTCCTGCGACCTGACTCACCTTCTTTCTTAAGTTGTTCAAGCTGAGGACTCACCGCTGTCAACAACTGCATAATGATTGAGGCAGAGATGTACGGCATGATACCCAGCGCAACAATACTCATCCGCTCCAGTGCGCCACCGGAGAACATGTTAAACAACCCGAGAAAAGTCCCCTCGTTCTGACTGAACAGATTAGTCAGCTGATTAGGATCAATGCCGGGAACCGGAATATGTGTCCCAATACGATAAACACACAAGGCAAAAAGCAAGAACAGCAAGCGTGCTTTCAATTCGCCTAGGCCGGCGCCTATTTTATCGGGACTAATATTAGGTTTGGTTGCCATTGAGATCTATTTATTCCTTGCTGCCAGCTTTCTTGGGAAGTTTCTTACCATTCGGGCCAACATTCTTTTCAACGGCAACTTCAATGATCTTGCCACCGGCCGCTTCAATTGCAGCACGAGCACCAGCAGTCACACGCAGTCCTTTCAACGTCAGCGGCTTGCTGACATCACCGGAAAGCATCACCTTTACGCGACGAATAACACTGGTGATCAGATTCGCTTCACGCAATGCTGCGATATCAATCACTTCAGCTGTCAAACCCGTCAGCTCACTGGTTCGAACCTCAGCTGTAATTCGACCAACGCGCGAAGAAAAACCGAATTTCGGCAGACGACGTTGCAAAGGCATTTGACCACCTTCGAAACCTGGACGAACCGTACCGCCACTACGAGACTTCTGACCTTTATGACCAGTACCACAGGTCTTGCCGAGTCCACTGCCGATACCCCGACCCACGCGCTTACGCGGCTTGGTGCTGCCTGGTGCAGGACTTAATGTATTCAAATGCATGTCTTATTCCTCGCCTTCAACAGACAACATATAGCGAATCTTAGTGATCAACCCGCGGTTGGCCGGAGTATCCAGAACTTCAACGCTCTGATGCATACGACGCAGGCCGAGGCCTTTCAGACACTGTCTATGGCGCTCCATTGAGCCAATGGGGCTGCGTACCAGTGTGACTTTTACTTGTTTTGTAGCCATAGCTGCTAACCTAAAATTTCTTCGAGAGTTTTACC
>JBBSPQ010000153.1:0-5723 GCA_038258585.1 Pseudomonadales bacterium | reverse complement strand
TTGCCAGTCTGGACGACAATGATGCACTGGTGTTCACACGTGTGACCCCCGGTGTAGCGGGCACTCTTGAGATTACCGCAGTCGATGCTGGGGGCACCGCCGCATCAGCTGAATTGGCGCTATCTTTGGGCAGTGCTACGGGTGTGGATGGTTTCGGTTTGAACGCAGCAGAAGGACAGGTGACCGGTTCCACCCGTCTGGAGCAGAGTGTTGAAGCCCTGGATGCAAAGTTGACGGTTAACGGCATATCGATTACCCGCAGCAGCAACCTAGTGGTAGGCGTGGTTACTGGCACCACACTGAACCTTAAATCGGTGACCTCAGGACCAACAACGTTGACCGTCGGCAAAGACCCTTCTGTAATCGCCGAAAAACTGCAGGCGTTCGTCAGTGGCTACAATGACCTCAAAGGTCTTGCTGATGCATTGACAGCCTTTAATCCTGATGCCGGAACAAACGGCCAGGGCAGTTTGCTGATTGGTGATCCGACCCTGCGCAAAGCCATGGCCGATATAAACAGTCTGTTGCGCTCATCTGTCAAAGGGCTGACCGGAGGAGTACGCACACTGTCCGATATCGGTATTAAAACAGATCAGAATAATGGTTACATGCTGACGTTTGACAGTGCTAAATTTAACAAACAGTTTGCCGCCAACCCACAAGACATTATCGGTCTATTTGCCACCGCAGGCTCGACCACTGACGGTCAGATCACCTATTCAAGCGCCAGTTCTGCGACTAAACCAGGCACTTATGACGTTGATATCACCCGTCTGGCGACAACGGGCACTTATCAAGGACTGCAAGTAGCGGCACTGGGCGCTGGCAACATTGCTATTGACGAACACAATGACCAGTTCACGATGTCGGTCAATGGAACCAACCTGCTTGTGACACTCGACCAAGGTGTCTATGACACCGCAGCGGCTCTGGCCGAACATATTCAAACTAAGATCA
The DNA here is from genome assembly GCA_038258585.1 of Pseudomonadales bacterium. Lineage (GTDB taxonomy): Bacteria > Pseudomonadota > Gammaproteobacteria > Pseudomonadales > Pseudohongiellaceae > UBA5078. The sequence goes on along the minus strand of JBBSPQ010000153.1, from coordinate 4,766 downwards.
ACAGCAACGAGACGCTTTCAACTAACAACCATTCTGTGGCCGTGAAGTTCGATGCGCTTGAGAACCGATTCAACATTGCTGCCAATATTTACGGTGCCACATCCAGCATTATATTTAACGCTGTGGAAAGTAGCACGGCAGAGACACTTGGGTTTAGAACGGTAAATCAGGGAGAGTTTCGAGGCAACCAGCTGGGAGGTCTGGGCACCCCAAACGGGCTGTCCAGTGAAAATTTCACTACCGCGGTTACCGTCGATCTTGAGACAAGTTTCAAGCTTTGGATTAATGGGGTAGGGACGAACCTGCTCACTGTTCCTGGTAGCAGTGGGACACCCCAAGTCTATAACAGTCCTGATGACTTGATTGCGGCGATCAGCGCTCAGGTTAATGCCGACCCGGCCCTGCAGGCAAAAGCAGCCGAGACCGGAAGTGGCGTGTTACTGACAGCCGGACAGGATTTCGCTACCAGCAATCGGGCAATCACAATCAGCCTGGACGGTGGTGGTTCCGAAACCAGCATTCTCATTAATGGCGATGCCAATCTGGTGTCTTTCGGCGGGCAAATCCCAGGCACTTTGGAAAACTCTTTGGCGGCCATTCAGGATGCTATCGATGCGTCTGCTTTGAGTGGTCAGGTCGTGGCACGGATGGATGACGCTAATCAAGTGTATTTTGCGACCACAGCCACTGGCAGTGCGGCCCAGATTCAAGTGACTGCCAACGGACTGCCGGCACAGATCACGGGCGGAATCGCCGTGGACGGAGCCGGTTACGATTTCGCCAGCGATAACGCCAGTTTCGAGCTCGATATCGATGGTGTTGGCTCAGTTCCTGTCGTCATCAATACAGCGACGATCAGTCCGTCGGATACTCTGGCAAAAGTGCAGAGTGCATTGGACGCCGCCGGTCTCGCCGACAAATTGATTGCCAGTCTGGACGGCAGCGATCGCTTGGTATTCACTCACGCCACGGATACGGGATTCGGAACGCAGATTAGCATTAGCAATGTCAATGCGGCAGCGGGCAGTCAGTTGGGGCTGGCAGATGGCACGCAAAATGGTGTCGATGGTTTGAGCGTTGCGACGACCCATAGCAATGGCGCAGATGCCGTATCGGTCACCGTTTCCTACGCTTTTGATGCCGACAGTTCGCTGGGAAGACTGGTATTTGCTACCGACAGTCAGGGCGACGTAATCGAATTCAGTGACTTAAGTGTGGGGGCAGGAAATCGTTTGGGACTGCTTGAAGGTTCCAATGCTCTCAACGGCGCAGTCACGGGCGTGGATGTGGCGGGCACCATCAATGGGGTTGCTGGCACTGGGATTGGACAGACCTTACGAGCGGGCACGGGCAATATCCCCGCTGTCCCAGGATTTTACCTCAATGCAGCTTATGGGAATCTGGCAAGCAGCACTCCGGCAGACTCGTTTCGAGTCAACGTCGATGGTGTGCTATCTGATTCTGTCAGCTTGGGAACGATCAGCAATATAAACCCGACATCCGTGGCCGCGGGCATGCAGACCGCGATCAATAATAGTCCTGCCCTTCTTGCAGCGGGTGTCACCGTGCGCGTTGAGTACGATGTCAACACGGGTGGATTCGGTATTATTTCCAACAAATTGGGTGCGTCCTCCAGCGTCAAAATCAGTGATCTGCAAGGCAATGCCGGCTCAATTTTTGGTTTTGCGACTGGCGTTGGTGTCGCGGGAAAAGCGGGGGTTAATGCCTCCGGTGAGCCCGATCCGTCCAGTGGTTTGAAGATGGTGATATCCGGCGGAGATCTGGGTCCAAGAGGCTCAGTCAGTTACGTCAAGGGTGTTGCCGAGAGCCTTAGTGTACTGTTGGACAATTACCTTGGTAGCAGCGGGTTGTTCGCCTCACGTACGAATACCCTGAGTGCCGAGCTGGAAGACATTGCTGAGAAACGAGTCGCACTTGATGAGCGCATTGCACGCTCGGAAAAGAGGCTGAGAACATCCTTCCTGACCAATGACAAGATTATTTCACAACTCAATAGCACATCGGATTTTCTGGAAGCCCAGTTGGAAATGCTGGAAGGACTCGCCAGTTCCAGTAGAGCTAAAAAGTAAAACTAACCCCACATAACACTACACCCCGCTGGAGAAAATAATGTACGCAACGCAAAACGCCTTGGCCCAATACAAGAAGATAAATACCGAAAGTGCCCTTGAAGGTGCCAGTCCACATCGTCTGATTCAAATGCTGATGAATGGCGCTCTGGACCGACTCGCCCAAGCCAGAGGCGCTCTCCAGCGCGAAGACATCCCGCAAAAAGGTTTGATGCTTGGCAAGGCCGTCTCTATTCTGGGGGGACTGCAAGCCAGCCTTGACAAGAACACCAACACCGAAGTAGCCGCTAATCTGGACAGGCTTTACGACTATATGCAGCGTCGCCTGTTGGAAGCCAACGTTAAAAATGACCTCACGATGGTCGATGAAGTCGTTGCTCTCCTGACACCGGTAAAAGAAGCTTGGGATGAGATAAGCCCGGCTCAATCGCTACAACCTCGAATTGACTAATTCGGGTATGCGTTGTCTAATCGCGCTGTAATTTTCAGCGTGATAAATCTTGATGGTTGAATCTCCGCCCGTAATTATTTACATTTCCAGCTCCTTTATTTATTGAGCTGAATTAACGGTGGGGATTCTGCTCAAGACCAGCGGAATAGCACGTTCGCTAGACAAACAGCCAGGAACAGCAATTTGAATATCGCCGATCATGGGAAAATCCTGTTAATTGATGACGATAGAAAATCGAGCCACGACTTGGTTGTGGTGTTGGGATTTCTTGGTGAGCAAGTAGCCCTTGCTAATAGCCGCAATTGGAGACAGGTTGCGGAACAAGAATTTGAGTCTCCAGAGAAAGTGCAACTTGCGTTAATTGGCACCTACCCCTCTTCAGCACTGAGCAGTCTCCTCAATGATATCAAGAGCTGGGAGGCTGGCATTCCACTGGTTTTGCTGGGCACTGCCGCTCTTCTGGAATCGCTGTCAGAAGAATTGTGCGGTGTCATTACCGCAACGGTGCCATTCCCGCTGACCTACCAACCCCTGCTTGATGCCTTGCATAAATCCCAGGTTTACCACCAGCACTACAATCGTCTGCGCGATATTGGCGGAGTGCGTGACTACAATATGTTTCGCAGTTTGGTGGGAACAAGCGCGGTGGTACAACGCATCCGTCAGGTAATGGGGCAGGTGGCAGATAAAGAGGTGACGGTGCTCATCACGGGGGAATCGGGCACCGGAAAAGAAGTCGTTGCGCGAAATCTGCACAGGAATTCACTTCGCGCAGGCAAGCCATTCGTTCCCATCAATTGTGGTGCGATTCCCCCCGAATTGCTGGAGAGTGAGCTCTTTGGCCATGAAAAAGGGGCCTTTACGGGCGCCATTTCAACTCGTGTGGGGCGTTTCGAACTCGCGGAAGGGGGCACGTTATTTCTGGATGAGATTGGGGACATGCCTCTGCCCATGCAGGTAAAACTATTGCGGGTGCTGCAGGAGCACAGTTACGAGCGCGTGGGAGGAACGAAAACCTTCCACACGGATGTGAGAATATTCGCAGCGACTCACAAACACCTGGAAGACATGATTGAGGCAGGGACTTTTCGCCAGGATCTTTACTACCGTGTGAATGTCTTCCCAATCGAAATGCCTGCCTTGCGTGAGCGCGTCGAAGATATCCCATTTCTGCTCAACGAGTTGATCAGTCGCATGGAGAGTGAAAAGCGTGGTTCGGTGCGTTTCAACAGCAGCGCAATCGCATCCATGCGTCGACATCCCTGGCCGGGTAATGTGCGGGAGCTTGCCACTCTCGTGGAGCGCATGGCCAGCCTGCATCCGCACGGGATTGTTGGTGTGAATGACCTACCACTGAAGTTTCGTCATCTAGACGAAGATGAGATTGCGTCTATCGATGCAATGCCGGAGAAGACAATACCCGCGTTGGTCCCTGTCACGGACGCTCTGGTCGGAACGCCACAGGCATTGCTGCCACTGAATGGTCTTGATCTGAAAGAGTATCTTGCTAACTTAGAGAAGGATTTGATCGAGCAGGCCCTGAATGACAGTGGCGGGATTGTGGCGCGAGCCGCCGACAGATTAAATATTCGACGCACGACGCTGGTAGAAAAAATGCGCAAGTACGAAATGCAGAAGCGTGCGGATGAAGTTGAGTAACCTCTAGTGAGCCGGGGGGCGCTTTTTACAGCCCCGTCAGCGTTTCTCCTTCAATAATTGCTGATTCCAGCGTCAATTCCGTAGCGGTGCCAGAGCTGCTGATTTGTTCCAGTTTCACCAGAAGATAGTCCCAGTCCATCGCCAACCAAACTGTTGTTCTTCGCTTACCGTCGCTCCTGCGAATACGCTCGAGTTTGACTGTGCGCAAACTTCCGGCGGGTGTAATAATAGTTTCTTCAGACTCAATTCGGTACACGTGCGTATCCACTTCGTCGCCATCAACAATTTGGTAGGTGAATTCCTGCTGTTCAGTGTTAGCAATATCGCGACCGAGTTTGAGATTGAAATTGAGCTTGTCGAGCACATCGTCCGGTATTGGTACTTCGATTGATTCCGAGCCGAATTTGCTGAGTGCAATGTGGGTGTCCCAGTTGAAATCGATCATTTCGATGCGACTGCTGATTCCGGTCTGGTCATATTGATAATACAGCGGTTGGGGTGAATCGTTTTGCCAACGGAACTCACTGGTTTCGGTCACGCTACCGACATTGGCGCCGAGCATTGTC
>JBBSPQ010000152.1:0-5757 GCA_038258585.1 Pseudomonadales bacterium | reverse complement strand
TTGAAACCATTGCGCAACAAATCCAATGTGCCGTGCTTCTCCATCTCTCGGGCCAGCTTCTGCACCAGCACTGATTCCGGATCTTTGGGGTTATTTTTGCTAAATTTTTCCCAACGTTCCGGCCAAGCGTCTTTGATGTAGGCGAGCAAGTCTTCGGTATACAGCGCAGAGCGACGATCGTAGCCACTGGCAGGGCCGGTGAGCCAACCAGTGGCGGTCATCGCGGCGATGATGTCTTGCTGGAATACCGCTTCCTTGCTGTCAGCCATGAGCGTGCTCCTGCGATTTTTCTTGTCGTGTATCAGAAGGTGACGGTTGCCAGTTGCGGACGTCGATCTTACCGGTGACGGCGGCTGAGATTAGGGCGGAGCGGCGTTCTTGGAGAAATCCAATCGAAGACCGACCACTATCGATCATTGAATCTACCATCTGTGTATTTCGATCCAAGAACTTTCCGATCCTAAGTTGCTCGTTTAGCGATGGCAGGGTTACAGGGAGCATTTTTAATAAGTCCTGACTTAACGATGCCCTTGTTACCAGATTCATTTCTTTCGAAAAAAACTTTCCAACTAGATAATTCCTAAAATAGTATCTTGAATACTCAGGCACCATTTTATTTTTATGGGGTCTTAGCCGAATCAGAAAGCCCGCAAAAACCGCAGAGGGATAATCCTCCAAGGAGACAGCGCTAAACCCTATCTCATCTACGGTCTCTGATGTTCTGGTAAAAAATATGTCTCCTGCATTTACTGAATATCTACGACGATCATCATCGGACGATTCGACTAGTCCATCAACTTTAGCTGGAAGCAACTCGTTCTTATAAACGTCACTATAACTGACGAATGGATAGCCGGTCCCAAACGCATCACCGGCGATATTTATTCCGTTCTGGCAGTCGCCAACATATCGAAGTGGCTCGACAATCCAATGCGCTGGCACCTCACCAAGCCACTCCACTCCGGAATCCTTCATCGGAACGGTAGGGTCGAGGCCTTTGGTGACGGCATGGGAGATTACAGCCTGACGCTTTTCCTTGAGCAGTTCGATCAGGCGTTGCTGCTGTTCGATCAGGGCGTCGATTTTGGAGGTTTCGTGGTCAAGGAAGCGGGCTATTTGGATTTGCTCTGCGTGATCAGGTTGTGCAACTTTGAAATTATTTACTATGTCCGTCGGCACGCGTTTTAGACCGCCTGCACCAATCATGCTAGCGACACAAAATGTCATGTAGCTGTCTTCCTGTACTCGATAAAAAAGATACCCGGCATCGACATATTGCATAGGCCTGAGCACATTGATCTCGGTAGAACCAAAACCAACTCCGTTAATCAAACCCCTTGCTACCGCGACATTATTGTTCTCAAAACAAGGCGTAACTTTAGCTTGCAGGACGTCACCCTCTGCAAAATAAGTGTAGCCACCAAGAACCTCCGCGACTATACGCTCTTCATCTAATAATACTGTCCCAGTCTTTAGTTTCTCCATGGGGAGAAAGCTACACACTGAATCGAACTCACCAGCGAAATCAGATTTTTTGGGATTCAATTCGGCAAGATACTTAATAGGCGCCAACTTCCAATGGCTTGGGACCACCCCAAGCCACTCCACTCCGGAATGTTTGTAATCTGGATACGTCGAAAAACTCACGCCGACAACCCCTCAATCATCTGCTTTATCCGATCCGTACACTGCTTCAAATCCGCATCGATCTCCTCCAACGGACGTGGCGGCTTGAACACATAAAAATGCCGATTAAACGGAATCTCAAAACCAACCACGCCAACCTCTCCATCCAGCGGATCAGTCTTTGATTCATCAATCCACGCATCGGGCACATGAGGTTTCACTTCGCGCTCGAAATAGTCATACACGGATTCGCCGAGTGGCACATTTTCGTTGTCACGCAAACTGCTGTCAGATTCTGGTTGGCCTTTGTTCTTTCCTTTCTGTGCTACTACGATATTGCCCTGCTCATCGCGCAGGGGGCGCTCCACGGTAATGCGGCGATATCCGAACGCTTCCACCGTGAATATTTTGCTCTGCGGTGTTTCTTCAAAGCGACCATACAGGCGCACCAGATCATCGATCTGTTCTTCGTTGATGTATTGCCGTTTGCTGCCCAAGGATTTGCGCATCTTGCTGAAGTGCTGTGTGCCATCGATCAACTGCACCTTACCTTTGCGCTCCGGTGCTTTGTTGTTCGAGAGTACCCACACATAGGTGGCGATGCCGGTGTTGTAGAACATGTCGGTGGGCAACGCGACGATGGATTCCACGTAATCGTGCTGCAGCAGGTAGCGGCGGATTTCGGATTCGCCACTGCCCGCGCCGCCGGTAAACAACGGCGAGCCATTGAGAATGATACCGATACGGGAACCGCCTTCACGCGGGTCGCGCATCTTGCTGACCAAGTGCAGCAGAAACAATAGTGAGCCATCGGACACGCGCGGCAAGCCCGGACCGAAGCGACCATCGTGGCCGAGGCGTTTGTGTTCTTCCGTTACCTGCTTCTGCACTTTTTTCCATTCGACGCCGAAGGGCGGATTGCTGAGCATGAAGTCGAAACGTTCACCGGCCAATTGATCGTCGGAGAGTGTGTTGCCGAGTCTGATCTTGCTGATGTCCTGCCCCTTGATCAGCATGTCGGCCTTGCAGATGGCGTAAGACTCCGGGTTGAGTTCCTGACCTGACAACGAGACGGTCACGTTTTTGCTGATGGCTTGAATGTATTCGTCACCTTCAGAAAGGAAGCCTCCTGTTCCCGCTGTCGGGTCGTAAATGGTGACGATCTTGTTGGGCTTGAGTTTGGCATCCTGACCCGTAATCACTAATGACGTTGCAAGGTGCACGATGTCGCGGGGTGTGAAGTGTTCTCCTGCCGTTTCATTCGAGCTCTCTGCGAACTTGCGGATCAGTTCCTCAAAGATGATGCCCATGCCGAAGTTGCTGATACGCGCTGGGCTAAGATCCACGGCCGCGAACTGTTGCACGATTTGATAGAGCAAATCGGCGGCGGAAAGTTGCTGCACGAAGTCTTCAAAGTGAAAGTGCTCGAATATCTCATGGGCGTCTTTGCTGAAGGATTGGGTGTAGGTCAGCAGGTCATCGCTGATCTGGGCATCGGCAAGGGTCCCCAGCGTCATGGGTGAGTCATTGAAGAACTGGTGCCCTGCTGCGCGCAGCAACAATTGTTCGCGTACGAGTTCGGGCTTACTCTGGTGTGTTTTGGCAGCGGCGAGCACTTTGCTCTTGGTGCCATCCAGCACGCATTCCATCCGTCGCAGCAACGTAAAGGGTAGGATGATGCGGCCATATTGCGATTGTTTGAAGTCTCCGCGCAATAGGTCGGCAACCGACCAGAGAAAGGCGGCGGTTTGGGAGTGGCTTTCGGCGTTCATTGAATATCCAGCTGATTGGTGTCGTTGTTATGGGGCTGGATACTACCTTAATGTGTAGGTCGGGGCACAGCCTGTACTGGTGACAATGTTTAGGGGGCATAGTCGGCATAGACGTGAAAACACAAGGCTGGAACGGTGGAACTGACCGAAGCGAGTATGTGCACTTTGAGCTATAAGACTGAGGAGTCTCTGTAATTGAAGGAGGGATGGGTATTTTTGCTGTTGCTTCGGGTTTATTGGCTCTCCGAATAGCAGTTCGCCTGACACAGATCAAGGAAAAAAAACGGATTTGACTTACCATTATGGTAAATATTATGATTGTCAGCCGCTACATCGAGGCGCCTCCAAACTTACAGGGAAGTCACCGAACGATTCAGGGAGGTCCGCTCTATCCTGCGCGTGATGTGCTGGCTGTCGTTAGTAGAGAAGGCGAACATTCGGTAACAGCTTGGACGAGAAAGTGTATCGGGGACATACAGGAGTTGGCCTTGAGCCCACCGGATCTGCGCGAACTAATACGCATCGCCGTAACATCGGAAAGTTTTCGTGGTTCCGAATGGTGTCAACAGAAACCTAACGGACCCTGGGCCGCTTGCGATGCTTACTCACTGATACGCCGCGAGTGGATAGCCCGCGCATTCAAAGACATGGATATCGAGTACTTCATTAAATTTGCGATAGCAAAATCAGGAAAAATCGTACTAATGGCGTCGTGTCATTTAAGCAGCAACAGGAGATAGGGAGTAATGAAAACTTCCAGCAATCTATGCCCTATTTGCGGCGAAGGAAAATTAACACCTACGCTGTCCAAGAATGCAGTGGAATACAACGGAGCAGCGACAGAGCTAGATCTTCATATGTCGGTTTGTGACACCTGTGGCAGTGAGCAAGCTACAGCTATTCAGCTACGTAATAACAGGCGCGCAATGGCAGCTTTCCAGAAGGAAGTGGATGGGTTCCTAACAGGCACAGAAGTCAGAGCGATTCGAGAGACATTGAGCTTGAACCAAGCTGCAGCGGCAAAAGTGTTTGGTGGTGGCCCTGTGGCGTTCTCGAAATATGAGAGTGACGACGTGAGACAATCTGAGGCAATGGACAAGCTCTTGCGATTGGCCGCTGAACTTCCAGCCGCATATGATTTGCTAGCGCGACGCGCGGGAGTTCAGCGCGTTATTTCAGAGGGGCATGATGAACGCCAATCCGCAAAAGGCAATCGGCGCTAATCGGAACTCCTTTACCGCAAACTCGTCCCCACCACCTCACTAACATCCTTCGACAATTTCCCTTCCCCCGCAATCCGCTGCAACGCCCCACGCATCATCCCCTGCCGCGTCTCATCATATTTTTTCCATCTTGTCAGCGGCGTCACCAATCGCGAAGCAATCTGCGGATTCAACTTATCCAACTCAATAATCCGATCCGCCAAAAACTCATACCCTTCCCCAGACACATCATGAAAATGCAGCGCATTCTGGCCACAAAATGCACCAATCAAGGAACGTACCTTGTTCGGATTCTTGATATCAAACGCTGGATGCTGCATCAGCGCTTTTACTTTCTCCAATGTGCCAGGCAGTGAGGAAGTAGCTTGCATACTGAACCACTGATCGACGACCAATGCCTCGTGTTGCCACTTGCTGTAGAAATCGGTCAAGGCTTGCTCTCGCACCAACTCAGTTTCAGGCATGTTTGTATTCATAAGCAAACGCAGTGCTGTCGCCACATCGGTCATATTGTCGGAGTCGTTGAACTGCTGCTGGCATACTTGCAGCCATTGTGGAAGTTCGGTGCGCAGAAGGTAGGAAAGACACGTATTTTTCAATGCACGTTGCGCTATGCCCTTCGCGTCTGGACGATAAGCCTCCGCTGCAACATTGAGTTGATAAAGCGACGCAAATTCGTCATCTAGTGCGTCCGCCAGTTGATTCGCGACGAACTCTCGCACCGCGTGTATACCCGCTACGTCGATCTCTGCAGCCAGTTCACTCAAGTACGCTTCGGAGGGAAGTGTCAGTAGTTGGGCGACCATTTCTTTATCGTGATCGACACCGCGTTGGCACTTCTCAATGCAATTCTGCAGAATCGCATCAAATGCTGTGACGACACGAGAATCCAACACTAACGCCCTGCCAGCCTGGTAGTCCAGCAACAACTCTTCCATCACTTCAACGGTAAGTTGCTGTGCTGCATTCCATCGATTGAAGCCATCTGTGTCATGAGTCATCAGGAACAACAAGTCTTCGCGAGAATAGTTGAAACTGAGTTTTACTGGAGCAGAGAATCCACGCAGTAATGAGGGAACTGGTTGGCTGCTCAATCCGGTAAACACAAATTTCTGCGTTTCCTCAGTCACGTTCAG
>JBBSPQ010000151.1:0-5802 GCA_038258585.1 Pseudomonadales bacterium | reverse complement strand
TTAGGATTGGAGAATACTGGTGGCTATACTGACACCTGTAAGCGGTTGTCGTCGATCCCTCTGTTGAGACGCTTGATTCCTGTGATAACGTTACGGCCTTGCCTTCTGAATGGATTACGACCGAGCTTATGCCGCGAGCGATTTGTTACATCTTGTTGTTGGTCCTGAATGTCCCGGCAGTGTTCGCACAGCAGGGGCAGAACCCAATTCCTCTTGATATTGGTGGCGAGTTCAACTTCGTGCGCGTGCAGTATGATTCCTATCTGGGCGGAGGGGGCGGGTTCGGAGGCTTTGGCGGGGGTTTCGGAGGACGCGGGCGCGGAGGCGGCACATGGTCCGTCGATTTTCCCGATGCTGACGTTAACTTTCTTCGTGGCGTTGCAAGGCTGACCAATATTCGCGTCATGAGCGAGCCCATCGTGCTGCGCCTAGATGACGACCAAATCTTCGACTATCCGTTTCTGTATATGCTCGAAGTCGGCCAGAACGGTGGCATCGACCTGAGCCCTGCCGAGATGGAAAACCTGCGCGAATATCTGCTGCGCGGTGGTTTCCTGTTGATCGATGACTTCTGGGGCACACAACAATGGGACAATTTTTTCTATTCGTTTTCCAGAGTGTTTCCTAATCGCGAGATTATCGAACTGCCGAACGATCACGAGATTTTTCGCGCCTACTACGACATCGACGGACCACAGATGATTCCGGCGCTGGGCCGCAGCGATACTCAGGGCGAACAAGACATCGACGTCGCCAGCAACCACGCTATCCTCGACGACCAGGGCAGGGTCATGGTGTTGATCAACTGGAACTCCGACATGGGCGATGGCTGGGAGCATACCTACCATCCTGACTATCCCACCCGTTATGCCAACTCGGCCTATCAGCTTGGCATTAATTATCTGATCTATTCCCTAACGCATTGATCGGCTTTCGTAAGCGGAGCTATGCTCGCTATAACGCTACTGGTGTCAGAGTAAGTGAATTGCCAGAAACGCTGAATAAGCTCCTGGACGGCTTCGATTTGGTTATGCAGCAAATCACGTTAGCGCTTATCGAAGTTTATTTGTGTTCCCGAACCCCTAAACTTTAGGACGCGACACGGCCGAAATTTTGCAAGGTCTGTTCCCAATACACGATGTCTTTTCCCACTGCTTTAACAAGTCCTGCCAGCAAAGCACTAATCACGCTTGTATCCAGAAATATCTCGTATTGTACGCGTTTACGGCGACCGGCAACTTGCTCCGTTACACTCAGACTGTGGTGTTCGCCGTGGCCATAAACCTGATACGAAGTGAACCCGTCTACTTGCTCTATACCGAGCAAATAATCGATGAGGTCCTCCTCGAGTTCGGGCGCAATATTGAGTACGAGCATTACGAGGTTTGAGGTCGACTGGGAATTAGTCATGGTTAGAGCCCTGAGCTTTGCAAAGATCGATGAAAGGTTTTGTAGATGATTGGCAGCAGGAACAGAGTCAGTAAAGTTGAGCTGATCAGGCCGCCAATCACTACGATAGCCAGAGGTCGCTGAATCTCCGAGCCTGGTCCGCTCGCCAGCAGCAAAGGCACAAGGCCGAACGCACAAATAGTCGCTGTCATCATTACCGGGCGTAATCTGCGCAAGGCTCCCTCCATGACGACTTCGGTGATCTCCATGCCCTTTTCGCGCAGTTGATTGAAATAGCTCATCATTACCACGCCATTGAGCACCGCAATCCCCAACAGGGCAATGAAGCCGACCGAGGCTGGCACGGAAAGAAATTCCCCGGTGATCCACAACGCAATCAAGCCGCCAGTAAGGGCAAATGGGATATTGGACAGAACAATCAGGGTTTGTTTAATAGAATGGAAGGTAAGAAATAGGAGCAGTGCGATCAACGAAAGGGCAAGCGGAACCACTAAGGTCAGCCTGGCCGCCGCGCGCTGTTGGTTTTCAAACTCGCCTCCCCATTCCAGTCGATAGCCTTCGGGCAGCGTCACACGAGTCGCTATCTGTTGCTGAGCTTCCGCGACAAAGCCCACAAGGTCGCGCCCTGTGACATCGGTGCGGATGACGGAGAAACGCTGACCTGCCTCGCGCGAGATCGTAATCGGTCCTTCGACTCGATTGATCGTGGCGATATCGGCAAGGGGAATTAACTCGCCGTTGGGAAGATCGATAAAACTATTGCCCAACTGCACAAGACCGTCGCCCTGAATACCTTCAAATCGCAGCATCAGTGGAACGCGGGCCGTACCCTCTATAACACTGCCCACGTTGAGCCCTTCGATTTCAGAACGCAGACGCAGTTGCAGGTCATCAGCATTGATACCGAGGCGCCCGGCCATCATTCTATCGACAGTCAACTGCAAATACTGCGCCCCCTCATTAATGGTGGCGATGGTGTCGATCGCTCCAGGTATTGTTTCGATTACTGCTGCAATCTCTTGGGTTTTTTCATTTAACACGGTGAGGTCGCTGCCAAACAATTTAATGGCAACATCCCCGCGGGAACCGGTGAGCATCTCGGATACGCGCATGTCGATAGGTTGCGTAAACCCGTAGTTCAGACCCACAAATTGGTCCATGACCTCGCGCAGACGATCTTCCAGCTCCGGTTTGGTGGCGACACTCCACTCCGCTGTGGGACGCAGCTTAAGAAACATATCGGTCTCGTTCAGTCCCATGGGGTCCATACCCATCTCGTCGGAGCCAATGCGAGAAACGACACGCTCAATCTCTGGCACCTTGGCCATAATTTCACGTTCGACTTGCTGTACGATGAGGATACTGGCTTCAAGGCTGATCGACGGAATCGTTTCCAGTTGTATGAGAATATCGCCTTCGTCCATCGTCGGCATGAAAGTCTTGCCGACAAGAGGAAATACCAACACGCTCGTACCCAATAGCATGGCTGCGCCTATCAGGAGATATACGGGGCGGTGTAGCGCCTTCTTCAGGAGTGGACGATAGAGTGCGGTAAGTTTGCGGCTCAGCCACGGTTCATCGTGCGCATCGGCGCTGACCAGAAACGAGGCCACCACCGGGATCAGGGTGAGCGATAACGCCAGAGAACCTAACAGGGCAAATACGATTGTCATCGTCACAGGGCCGAACAACTTGCCTTCCAAGCCCTCGAGGGTCAACAGGGGCAGGAATACGATGACGATAATGATAATGCCAGAACTCACAGGTACGGCTACATCGCGCACGGCACGGTAAATGATGTGAAGTTTGGGTAAGCGCCTTCCGTCTGAGGGTTGATGCGCAAGGGAAGAGACGATGTTTTCCACAATCACAATGGAGGAATCCACCAGCATGCCGATCGCGATCACAAGTCCGCCAAGACTCATGAGGTTTGCCGACATATTCAGTTGCCTCATCATCAGGAAAGTGAACAGAGCAGATAAAGGCAGAATCACCGCCACCGTCAGTGCCGCTCTTATGTTGCCAAGGAACAGGACCAGTAGAATGATCACCAATACCACCGCTTCAAGTAGCGCTTGAGATACCGTGCCTACCGCGCTCTCTATTAGTACTGTGCGGTCATAGAACACGTTGATTTCAGTGCCGGCCGGCAGCGTGGTTTCGAGTTCGACAATCTTGTCTTTTACACCTTGTACCACGTCGCGGGAGTTCGCCCCGCGAAGTCCGATAACCAGCCCCTGCACCGCCTCTGCACCGCCGTCCGCCGTGACGGCTCCATAGCGCTCCATCGCACCAGCGGTAATAGTGGCTACCTGTGACAATAAGACTTTCTCGCCTTCGGCGTTGTCGACTAGCGTATTGCCGACGTCTTCACTGTTGCCGATTGCGCCAGTGACCCGAACGAGAATTACCTCTTCGCCTTGGCTGATGCGCCCGGCGCCGTCGTTCTTATTGTTCATCTGCAGGGCGTCGATGATATCGAGCGTACTGACACCCAATGCAGTCATCGCGTCGCGGTTAGGCTGTACCTCATAAGTGCGCACGAAACCACCCAGAGAGTTCACGTCGGCAACCCCTGGCACGGTGCGCAGAGCAGGCCGAATTGTCCAATCCAGAAGGAAACGTTTGTCCTCTAATGTAAGTGTGTCGCTCTCGATGGTGAACATGAACATATCACCTAAGGGCGTGCTCATCGGTGCAAGGCCGCCGCTGATGCCCGCGGGCAGATTGCCCCACACGCTATTCAAACGTTCGGTGACCTGCTGACGGGCCCAATAGATGTCTGTGCCGTCGTCAAAATCCAGCGTGATAGAAGTGAGGGCGTACTTCGAGATCGAGCGCAGCATCGACTGAAAAGGGATGCCCAATAATTCCACTTCCAAAGGCTGGGTGATCAGAGACTCGACTTCCTCTGGCGTCATGCCAGGCGCCTTAATGATGATCTTGACCTGTGTGGGAGAGATGTCCGGGAAGGCGTCAATGGGAATATTCATCAGCGCGCGCACACCGAAACCGGTCAGTAGAAGTGAGAGTAAAATTACCAGCAAACGCTGGCTTAATGAGGATCGCACCAGCGACGCTAACATTATTTGCCACTCCCCAGTCCGAGTTGAATGCCCTTGAGAATAGCGCTGCCCTGAATGGCGACCGGTTCGCCTTCGCGCAGGCCTGACTCCGCGAGATAGTCGGCACCAACGGAGACCAATTCGAGTTGCCGTGCTTCGACGCCTGCTTCAGTGCGCACATAAATGGTCGCAGCGTTGCCGCTATGGACCACGGCGCGATTCGGCACGAGAACGCCTTGTCTGGTAGGGGGAAGAATGACGGACAGGATCTGGCCCGTCGTAAAGGCACTGTCACTATTAAACTCTGCGAACAATTCGATAGTCTGGTTGCTGCTGTCGATGACGAAATCTTTCTGGCGAAGGGTAAGTGTTTCGCCCGAACCTGCTACCGTTAAGGTCTGCCCAATGATCATCTCATTCGCGAAGCGCGCGGGCACGTGAATAGTGACCCAGCGTCGCTCGCCGGAATTGAGTAGGGCTAAGGCGCTGTTCGCCTCCACATAATCCCCTACGCTGCCCATGCGCTGTGACAGCACTGTAGTAAGAGGGGTTACCAGGAAGTAGCTGCCAAGCCCTGTCCCGTTCTCACGCAAGGCCTGGAGGCGGACCTCGTTGTAACCAGCCAGATTCAATTGTGTGCGCGCACTCCTCTCTGCGAATTCAGCCTGCTGTGAATGGGTGTGAGTTTGCAGAAGGCGTTGCTGTGAGATCACCCCCTGATCGAACAAGGCCTGATCTTTCTTCAATTCAAATTGCGCTCTCTCAAGCGTATTGAGTGCGCCAATCCAATCGTTCTGCACGCTGAGAATCTCGGGGCTGCGCAGGCTCGCCAGGATGGCACCACTGGCTACTTCTGTACCGGAAGTCTGTTGCCACTGTTCTATCACGCCGGAGTACCGGGCGCTAAGTGTGGTAATGGTATCGGGCGAATTGATGACAGTCGCAGGGAAGCGGGCACCGGCGTTGTTGTTCATGGCCTGTGCCGGTGCAAAGACGATGCCCATGCGGCTAATGTCTGCGTCCGATAGGGCGAGATTTTCCTGTGCGAAAACCGATGCCGAAAGCAGGGCAAGCATCGCCAGCGCAGTACAAGATTTGTAGGTCGTTTTCATGGGAGAACTCCGATGATCTGATTGAATTGTGTGAGCAGTCTTTCATAATGCATAGACAAGGTAGTAAATTCCTTGGCACTGGCTCGAGCTTGTTGCATCGCCACGAGCACGCGGCTCATATCGGTCTCTCCCAGCTCGAATGCTCTGCTTGCCATTCCCCACTGTTGCCGGGAGAGCGCTGCCTGCTCTTCGCTAAGCGGAAGGGACTGATCGAG
>JBBSPQ010000150.1:0-5808 GCA_038258585.1 Pseudomonadales bacterium | reverse complement strand
CCGAAATCTCGTGTGAGTTCTTGAGCCCTATCCATGTTCTTCCGGTAGATTCCGATGTAATTGCCGTGGGGTATGACTTCCGATTTATGGCCTAGCTGTATCCCAAGTGTCTCTTCTACGGCGGCTCTGGCGTTATTGCTGTGAAAAACAAGCCGCGTCACGACCCGCGCCAGACACCGTCGCGCCATAATCTCCCGTTGGGGATCAGGACTCTCATGCGAGATCAGATTGTGGACTGTCCAAATGACTCGTACGCCTGTCGCGCGAATCATTAGTACACTCAATGCCATCATCCAGACTCGGACTCTGGCCTTTAGTTGACTTCCACTCCAGAAGATCGGTGCTATCAATGGGTTTACCCAATGCAGGTGAAGAACATGGATTCCTCGCTGCGACCTTGCCGCTTTCCAAAGACCGAAAGTTCCCGTTGGATAATCCATAAACCCAACTTTCAATCCGGTGGATTCGACACCGGCTGCCAATAAATTCTGATAGGGATTTCCTTTGCGCCAATCAGGCAAGAACAGCACATCATTCGGCAATTCCGCTCACCTCAGTATTTTTAATCCGCAAAAAATTGGGCGGAACAGGGATTTGACAGGAAGAGTAAACGGCTAGTTTGAGTTTGTCCATCCCGAGACAAATTGCAGGGGTGAGTGAGTTACTCATACTGGACAATCGGAGTCCTCGTAGATACCTTTAATTCCCTAATAATTTAGTTGGATAGACTTTTGTCAATCGGACGCTCCCTTTCGATCTCTATTACTCAGCGGTACGTCACCATTGGACTCCAGTTACTGTCGTTCCTGGTCATTGCTCGAATCCTGACGCCTGAGGAGATTGGGCTCTACTCTGTCGCGATTGCGATCATAGGCATAGCGCATATGCTGAGAGATTTCGGGATTGGAAGCTATCTGATTCAAGAGAGGGAGTTGACGGAGGTAAGAATCCGCACGGCTTTCACCGTAACACTGATCGTCGCATTTTCTTTATTTCTGACTGTCCTGGCTGGCGCCAGGTTCGCAGCGCTTTTCTACGAGGACGAACGCCTATCAGGCATCCTACGTCTGTTGTCCCTAAACTTCCTGCTCATACCCTTCAATTCCACTACCATGTCGCTTCTCAAAAGACAGATGAGGTTCGGGACACTTGCTGTTTTTGCACTATTAGCGTCCGTCGCTGGAACGGCCTCAACCATTGCCTTTGCTATCGCTGGCGCCGGCTATAATGCATTGGTCTATGGCAGCCTTATTTCTACCTTCACTCTGGTAATGACCGGTGCGATATATCGTGGCTCCGAATTTGTGCTGCGTCCGACGCTTAGTGAGTGGAGGCGTGTCACTGGATTTGGATCGCAAGTCGTTCTCACCAATGTACTTAGTCTCATTGGAGCAAACATGAATGATCTGGCGGTAGGTAAGGCACTCGGATTTACCGCTGTGGGGATGCTGAGCCGCGCCCAAGGAGTGATGAATCTGTTTCATCGCGACATAATGCAATCTATCCAAAGCGTCGCCTATCCTGCGTTTGCCGACGCCTCACGAAGGAACGCTGACATGGAAGACATTCACAGGAGAAGCGTTATAGCCCTGACTGCCATCGGTTGGCCGTTCTACGGTTTTTTTGCTCTTTATCCTTTGGAGAGTTTGCGCTTTCTCTTTGGCCCTCAGTGGGACGAGGCAGCACCTCTGGTGCCCGTATTCTGCGCGGCAGGCGCGGTAGCTGTGATTTGGAATCTAGGACCAAACTTGTTTATTGCCATGGGTAGAGTCAAGTTAGCTACCCTTGCAGGACTGATCATCCAGCCACTGAGAATTATCGTCCTTATCTTCGTCGCAGCTACCTTCGATGAAATCATGCCTTTCGCAATCGCGTTATTGTGCATTCATTGTATTCAACTCCTCAGTATTTACGCCATCAAGCAGCAAGTCTGTCCAACCAGGTGGAAGAAGTTAGCCAACGGGCTGGTGAAGTCCGCTGTGTTAACTGCCCTGAGTCTGGCCCCCAGCTACATCATATATCGATTCTGTCTAGACGCAGTGAGCGAAAGCAACAGGATGATTGTAGTACCCGTGCTGGCGTTATGCGTTGCTTTGAGCTGGGCTGTAGCGATTAGATTGGTGGGCCACCCTACCGTGCATGATGAGATGATTCCGGTAAGCGTGAAACGAATACTGCTATTCCCATGGAGTCCATAGAATCAAGCAGCCAAAACCTCCAACTACCAGAGATCGCGTCGTGACTCCATATAAAGGGCTATTCATACAGTGAGAGAGTTTCAGGTATAGGAAGTTGCTTTTCGATCAGTACCCCCTTGAAGCGCTGCAACATGTCGCGCACAGTTTCTTCCGGAAGTGGTTCCGTCGTTTTGTGATAGGCACGGCCATGACTTTTAACATTGTTTACCTGACTGGCATAACCCTCGGGTACGGGTATTTCCAATGACTGGAATAGGCCGTTCAACCGGGCTTCGTCATTAAAGTCTTCTGTTTTGAAAAATACAAAAGGAGTATCTGGTAGCCGTTGCTTCCAATACGCAATTCTTGACTCGATTTCAAACCAATACCAGAGCGCTTTGTAATAGGGATGCTTGAACTCGCCCTCCCCATCCAACATATCCTGGATCTGAATCAGGTTGGTGGGAGCGCGATAATCCAGCCACCATCGGTTGCCTTCCACGGTACCTGGCGGATCTTGTAGAGTGTAAATGGAATTTGCTACTTTGGCAGGATCTCTCACTAGGTGGATCACCTTGAGCCGCTTACCAAAGTCGTTAGTTGCCTGTTTGATAAATGCCTTGATGAACAGGTGATTCGCTTCCAGATAGTATTCAGATCCCGCAGCAGCGCGGCGAATATTGACAGATTTTCTAATTTTATAAAAACGATCGACTTTTTGTTCGTCGCCGTAGCTGGCCGCGTGGAGTATATCGTCATGCATGGCTGGGTAAGGTTCGTGTAAGGCGGTGCAGTTTTCAAGCCGACTAAAAATATCCACCAAAGTTAGAGTGCCACTGCGACCAGTGGTAGCAACGAAAATGAAGTGCTTCACTCCCTTCCTGTCGTAGTAGCGGTTTGCCAGAGCGGCGGAGAACCTGTTGTATATAAGACCTTTGAACATAGTAACTGTCATTCCTGTTTGACCAATGGATCGCCGGCTCTGAACTGATTTATTGAAATCGGAGAGGCCAGTTCACAATAGCGCACGCGATTGTAACCTCCCTTTTTATTGCAAGCCACTCCGAGCGTCCATCTCGTTTTGGGGTAGGTTCATGTCTCGTGCGCGCGTTTGCGAGCGTTTTACCTTCGAGCGCACAATTTCTATTGGTCTTTCAAGAATGATAGTAGTAGCCCAAGAGACTACTAAAATCACGGGAATAGAAACAAACATAAGGCTCAAGCTCGGTCGCGCAATTTCGATCCCAAAAGCGGAAAAAAGAATTATGACGAGGAGGCCAACTTGAAAATGCATAAGATAAATGGGATAGCTAAAATCTCCGAGCCATTTGTCCAATTTTCTGTTGATCAGCGGCAATTCCTTTCTGCTTAATAAAGTTGCCACGATAAATGCACACAAGAAAAAGTTGATGTAGAAAAAAATCCAGGATGGTAGATCAGATGAGTAATCTAAAAACCAATTTATACAAATCAGAGATAATAAAATGAGAGGCAAATGAAGATGCAAGGCACCTGTTGCAGCTTTTATATATTGAGTCAGTTCCTCTCTGTAGTGAAAAATTAGTGCGCCGGTGGCAAATGGAAGTGATGCTGCAAATACTGTGAAATATGTATCCCATCCGAGCCTGAACGTCACAGTTGTAAAATGGTATAGCCCGCTAAGCAGAAACCAGAAGATGGTAATTATTTTAGTTCTGGAAATACCGAAACCTATTAATATATAGAAAAATATTTCGACCGTGAGTGCCCAGGCCGGGGGTGTTAATCTCGGGCTTTCCATAAAAGGAAAGAAGAGCAAAATATTTCTTCCTATCTGGAAAATGCTTTTTGGCCAGTATAAGGAGTCATGATAGTTCGATGTGAACTCCTCGCCTACAGTCGCAATTAACACTGCAGACAGCAGGATAGAAAACCAGTAGATCGGGTATATCCGCAGGACCCTGTTTAATCCATATTTACTAATCCCGCTGACTGTATATCCATAGTTTGTCTGCATTATCAAAGTCATCAGGTAACCGCTTAAACAATAGAAACCAAAGACAGCATAGTTCCCGATTCTTGGAATCCCTCCAAGATGCATCCCTACAACCATCAGCGCCAAAATGGTTCTATATGCTCCAAACATTCTTCATCTCCTGCTCAAGATTGGCAAGATTACCACCGTCAGTGACATTCAGTTAAGTACTTAAGAATGAGTCAAAAAAAAAGGGGCGCACAAGCGCCCCTTCTATCAATAGCAAATTGAAGTTAAACGTTATGCTGTTTTCACTTTAAGACGACGAACACCAACCATACCAGCCAGTCCCAGAGCGAACAAATCGAAGAGAGTACCGCTATGGGCTGCGATCAGCGTGCTATAGGAACCAGTGGTATTGCCGCCATTATTGGATAACACCCGTTATACAAGGCTTTATTCGCAGTTCGCAGGCCATCTACAATAGAGTTGCTAGTGGCTACCCCGCCAACCGTACCTGAAAATGAATCACCATTAATCGGTTCGTCAGTCAGGATAATGAGGTTTTTGACAGCGTTACCTAGGTAAGATAACAAGCTGCTCTGACCATCCAATGCATTTAATGCGAAGGCAGTCGCTGTATAACCAGGTTCGGCAGAGCCACTAATGGTTAGTCCCTGAGCTGCCGTCGCGAAACTAGCCGCATCGGTAAAATCAGTGACCAATCTAGGTACGTATGAGCTATTTCCGATACACATCGATTCTATTTTTAATGGATTTTCGGAGAAAATTTTTAATATCAATAAGTTAGAACGCTTGTTAAGGATGGTCTAATTCCGTTTTTGAGAGAAATGTAAAGTTTACGGACATGTAAAAAATAAGTGTGCTTAAGTTTTATACACATAGAGTGAAGTTAAAACTGGTGCGATGAGTTGAAAACGGGCAGGACAAAGTGGATATATGATATGTTTTCACGCAAAATGAATAACCCGAATCGGGGCATTGCCTCGCGCCTCTTGGGGTGCATCAACCCATCCCTTGCATTAGGATGCGGGAGCCAATCATGAGCAATATTCGTCTTTACGCACTCCTTGCAGTGTTTTCTGTTTTGATATCAGGCCAAGTGGTAGGCGCAACCGTCCTAATTTCCAGTCAAGTGGGTGACTTGGAATTTGCAGAACCAAGCGCTATTGGAGGCGCCAAATCCCTGTACTATAAAGGTCACTTTGTTTCCAAGCCCCGTTATACGCCAAGAGGCTTGGAGATGCCCGTAAGTTTCATGACCCCTCGAGAAGACGATTTCAGCCCCAGCAAGCAGGCACGACTAGTCGTATTCCTTCACCCTGACGAGAGCGGCGCTGGCAATTTTGTGAATAGTGGGTGGCAAATGGCGGCGCCACGCACCTCCATCGAGATTCGCAATCAGGAAGATAATTTTAAGGGAGGCCCCGATAGTTGGTGGGGGTATAGCAGAGGGCAGACTGGCGAGTTTTCCAATCACAATGGAGAGCGGATCGCGACCAGCATCGATTACGTCCTGCATGAGTTCGGCAACCGGGTCGATATCGAGCAAGGTATCATTCTTCGTGGCACCAGTCTTGGCGGCACGGGGTCCGTTCTCCAGTCGATGATCCTGCCACGTCATCGCAGTCAGATTGCCATTGTCGACGCCACTAT
>JBBSPQ010000149.1:0-5816 GCA_038258585.1 Pseudomonadales bacterium | reverse complement strand
TGCGACGTGCCGGGTGAAAGAATTGCCACGCTATTGGCAACTGCTTGAATTTGCAAGGAAAGTAGGGGGGTGACGCCGATCAGCATTACGATTGTAGTCAATGTCCCCGCCAGAGGACTGCGGTAACGAAAGGCCAACAGATCAGCGAGTGAACTGAGCTGGTAACTCTTGGTCAGGTAGAGAAGGGGGCGAAGCATGAGTGGTGAAAACAGGAACGCGAGCGATATGCCGATGAACGGCGCTAGATAACCGAAACCATCCCGATAGGCATTGCCAGTGGCGGCGTAGTACGACCAGACGCTGGCAAAAACACCTAATGCGAGTACATAAATGATGGGATGACGTGTGATGCGCTGTGGAATCCAGCCTTTGTCGGTCGCTAAAGCAATACCGAACAATAGCACCAGATAGGTAATGCCAAGAACGAGAATTGTGCTGAGGTCAAAGATCATCTGAATTGTGTTCCCGGTGGCAGAACGCCGCGATACCGATGACTGCTATACAGATAACAAATGGGCGATACCATGCGCCACCAGGTTGCGAGAGCCAGTCCACGCTGAGCAGGAAAGTCAGATAACTGAGCAATAACAGCAGCAGGGTCGATCGCGTGATATACAAGGGCGCTCCTGTTGGGTCCGGGTGATGTCAGTTGAGTGAATCGAGCGGGATATTAGCTAACTTGGGCACTGCCTGTATATCCCAGTGGGTGATGGCCCAGCTCAACAAGGAGACTGATGGAGCGCCGACTAGTTCGAGCGGAGGGCGTTGACCGAGAAAACGCAGGCATCGATAAATCTCCGCACTGGGATCACTCGTGTCCAAGGGATCGGCAAAATGTTGCTTGCTCAGCTTCTGTCCGAACTCGTTCACGGCCACAGGGACGTGTGCATAGTGGGGTGTCAGGAAATTCAGTTTTTGCTGCAGGTAAATTTGTCTTGGAGTGGAGTCCAGCAAGTCCGAGCCACGCACAATGTCGGTAATGTTCTGAAAAGCATCATCGACGACGACGGCAAGCTGGTAAGCAATCAGGCCGTCTTTTCGTCGCAGGACAAAGTCACCACATTCCCGAAGTAACTGCTGCTGTTGAGGGCCTTGGATTGCATCCGTGAAGAACACGGTGTTGCCGCTGACCTGCACGCGTTCCGCTCCCCCTGTTACGAAGTCACTGCGATTGCGACAACGGTTGTCATAGACGCCGCCCATGGCCTGAATCTGTAGACGAGTGCAATCGCATTTATAGATCAAGCCTTGCTCGCGCAACTGTTGCAACGCTTCTTTGTACTCGGTGAGGCGCTGACTTTGAAACAGAACGTCGCCATCCCAGTGCAGCCCAAATTGATCGAGAGCTCTCAGAATATTGTCCATCGCTTCCGGTGGTTCGCGTGCCGGGTCTAGATCTTCCATGCGTAGCAGCCAGCGCCCACGATGGAATCGAGCATCCAGATAGCTGGCAAGTGCGGAAACGAGCGAACCGAAATGGAGAGGGCCGCTAGGCGACGGGGCAAAGCGACCTGTGTAGTCTGCTTTGGAGGTCATGATTGATGCTGGTTAGTGAGAATAACGTAGGTGCAATAGTGGGTGAGCAGAGCCCACCCGTTTGTATAAACACCATCTCGCAAATGAGAATGCGTTGTTACGCACCCCACTGCTTTTCTTTAATCTCATCAAGTGTCTTGCAGTCAATGCACTTGTTAGCAGTCGGGCGAGCCTCAAGGCGACGAATACCAATCTCGATGCCACAGGATTCGCAGTAACCGTAGTCATCCTGCGCGATCATTTCCATGGTGCTGTCGATTTTCTTGATCAGTTTACGCTCGCGGTCGCGGGTTCTCAGTTCAAGACTGAACTCTTCTTCCTGCGTTGCGCGATCTGCCGGATCGGGATAATTGGCAGCTTCGTCCTGCATGTGGTGAACAGTTCTGTCCACTTCTTCCATGAGTTGGTTGCGCCAGTTGCGCAGAATTGATTTGAAATGCTCTTTCTGACTCTCATTCATGTACTCTTCCCCTTTCTTTTCTTTATAGGGGGTAAAGTTCTTGAGAACAGGTGCGGGAGCGGGAGCTTGCTTAGTAGACATGGTTCGCTATGCCTCATCGCCCGTATCGGGCTTGTCCAAATTGTCACTCGCAATCAGTTAGTACGTGATGCCAGCACTGTGTGTTCGATAACTACTTTGTCCGATCGGGTACCCCTTATTTCCACTTGGGTAACCTCACCAGCGCGTGAGAAAGCCCGGTAAACTACCAGAATATTTTGCGCTGCGCCACAGGAATGTAATCACCGCGGTTTTGAGGGCGTTTTGTACTTTGGCAAGGTTCTCCTGACGCAGCAGGCCTCTATATAATGCCACTGCCAATTAATTCCAACCATTATCGTTGCTGTCACTGTCAATTGCCGATCGGAGTCGTTATGACCAATACACTGAAAACCCGCTTCTCTACCGCCGAGCGGTTGCGGGACATCAACCCGTTTCGGGTGATGATGGTATTGGAGCGCGCCAAGGCGCTGGAGGCGGCAGGACGTCACATCGTCCATTTGGAAGTAGGGGAGCCAGATTTTGTGACTGCTGCCCCCATACTCGAGGCGGGGCGTGCAGCATTGGCGAGTGGACATACGGGTTATACGCCAGCGGCCGGTTTGCCAGCATTACGTGAAAGAATCGCTTCATATTATCTGGATAGATACGGGGTTCAGGTAAGCTCGGAGAGGATATTCATCACTCCCGGCGCCAGCGGTGGCTTAACTCTGCTGGCGCAAATGCTGCTGAACCCAGGTGATGGAGTGATGATGCCGGATCCTGGATATCCCTGTAATCGTAACTTTGTCCGCCTGACTGGCGCAGATGCGCAGCTAGTACCGGTGAGCGCCGAGAGTAATTTTCAATTGACTGCCGACTTGCTGCACAGGCACGTCAAAGACAACACTCGCGGCGTTTGGGTATCCTCACCGGGTAACCCTACGGGGACGATATTGAGTGTCGATAATCTGCGCGAACTGGAGCGGTGGTGTCAAACCCGCAGTGCCCATTTGCTGGTGGATGAGATTTACCACGGGCTCGATTACACCGATGACTTACCGACGGCACTGACGGTTTCCGATGAGATTCTGGTGGTCAATAGTTTCTCCAAATATTTCGGCATGACAGGTTGGCGTCTGGGCTGGTTCGTGGTGCCGGATGAGTTGGTGTCCGCCAGTAATATTTTGGCGCAGAATCTTTTTATTGCGGCCTCGACCGTGGCTCAACATGCCGCGTTGAAGGCGTTCGATTTGGATACCGTCAAGATTCTCGAAGAACGAAGGCGAGCCTTCGCGCAGCGTCGCGATTTCCTGAGTAAGGTATTGGTCGAGTTAGGCTTTTCGGTGCCGGTGGCGACCCAAGGCGCGTTCTATATTTACGCAGGTATCGAAAAATTTTCGGACGATAGTGAGTACTTCTGTCATGCGCTTCTCGAACACTTCGGTGTTGCCACGACACCGGGAACTGATTTCGGGGACTACCAGAGCAAACGCTACGTCCGTTTTGCCTTTACAACCGGAATGGATCAGCTGGAAGTTGCTGCGCAGCGTTTGCACGAGGCAGTAGCATCGGGGAAATTACGTCGATGAAATTTTATCCGGCGCTGCAGGAAGCCACCCTCATTAAGCGTTATAATCGTTTTCTTGCTGATGTGAAAATGAAGGATGGAAGTGTTGCCACGTTGCATTGCCCTAACACGGGTTCCATGATGAATTGTGGCAGTACGGGTAACAAAGTGTGGTATTCCACTGCAGCCAACCCCGCGCGCAAATATCCATTTACTTGGGAAGTAGTCGAAGTTGACAGCGGCGACAGGATTGGCATAAATACTGCGCTAGCAAATAAATTGGTCGCCGAAGCTATTAAGGCAGACGTGATCCCAGCGCTGCGGGGTTACAGCAATTTGCAGCGTGAGGTGCCTTATGGGCTCGAGAAAAGTCGCATCGATTTTCTTTTGTCGAATCCAGAATTAACGAATGAAATCTGCTATGTCGAAGTGAAAAATGTCACGTTGAAACTGGACTCAGATAGAGGTGCGTTTCCGGATGCCGTGACAGAACGAGGGTTGAAGCATTTGCGGGAATTGATTACGGTTCGAGAGAGTGGGCAGCGGGCAGTGTTGTTATACTGCGTGCAGCATAGCGGCATTGATCGGGTGATCCCCGCTGATCATATCGATCCTGCCTATGGGAAGATGTTACGTGTTGCTTATCACGTTGGAGTTGAAGTGATTGCAATGGGAGCAACGTTCAAGACCGACGAAATTGCCCTGACCCATGAAGTGCCAGTTGACCTTTCCTGACCTTAAATTCTACCCAGCGAGGATACGTCCTTCTCTTCTATCATCATGAAGCCATTGCCAATGATGAAAGGGATGGCATGCAGACGCTTGCCTTTGCAGGGGCCGAGAATGCATTGGCCACTTTCAATGAGAAACAGGGCGCCGTGAGTCGAGCATTGAATCAAGGCGCCGTCGCTGTCGAGGAAGCGATCTTCCTGCCATTCGAGCGGTGTACCCAGGTGCGGACAATAGTTGTAATACAGAAACATCCGATCGTCTTTCTTGACGGCAAAAATGTACTTGTTGCCAATCTGAAAACCTTTGGACGTGCCTTCTTCTATGTCAGCCGTATGGCAGAGAGTGATCATTACATCTTCCGCCATCAAACCAGTGCCTGAGCAAAATCGGCGATCAGGTCATCGATATTTTCGATACCCACCGCCAGACGAATCATGGAGTCAGGAATTCCCATGGACGCTCGTCGCTCTGCACCCATTTCATAAAAAATTGTGTGAGCTACTGGAATTGCCAGCGTACGCGTGTCACCAAGATTACTCGAAGAAACGACGTAGTTGAGACGATTGAGGAAATCAAAACAATCAAGCTCATCGACCAGTTCGATGGACATGAGGGCGCCGTAATGACGAAATAGTTTGGTGGCTCGTTCGTGTTGAGGATGCGTCGGCAACCCAGGGTAATGCACCTTGTGCACGAGAGGATGATCCGCACAGAACTGCGCCAACGCCAGTGCATTGCTGGATGCGCGTTCTACCCGCAACGTCATAGTTTCGGAACCGAGTGCCAGATGATGAGCTGCTTCCGGCGCCAGCGTTGCGCCAAAGTCGCGCAACCCCTTCTTCTTGATCTGGGTAATGCCCCATTGTTCGGTGGCACCTTTCTTATAAGTGTCGTACAGGTTTGGATAATCCGACCAGTCGTATAAACCGGTATCGGTCACTGCACCGCCCAGCGCCGCGCCATGACCGCCGAAATATTTGGAAAGAGAATTGATGATCAACGAGGCGCCGACACTCTTCGGAGAAAACAAGCAGGGTGTGGAGATTGTGTTGTCCACGAAGTAGATCAGGTTGTGCTCCCGACACAATTTTCCTACGCCTTCTAGATCCGCAACCTGAGTAGCAGGGTTGGCAATTGTCTCCACGAACACCAGTCGGGTATTGGGTTTAATTGCTGCCTTTACTTTAGTGGCATCCGTCGCATCGACAAAAGTGACCTCCACGCCGAAGTTGGTGAACGTATTA
Organism: Pseudomonadales bacterium; assembly: GCA_038258585.1. GTDB lineage: Bacteria > Pseudomonadota > Gammaproteobacteria > Pseudomonadales > Pseudohongiellaceae > UBA5078. The sequence continues at coordinate 256 of JBBSPQ010000149.1, read as the reverse complement.
AAAAGGCTATTTGTGTTGCCGAACAGAAACGCGCTCGAAACGATGTGATCACCGGAACGCAGCAACGCAAACAGCACCGACCCGATGGCGGCCATTCCAGTTGCAAAGGCGACTGTGCTAAGCCCCTGCTCCATGTGATTGATGCGATTCTGTAATGCAGTACTCGTAGGATTCTGCTGGCGCCCATAGTTATAGCCGCTCATCTTGCCCTGAAAAACCGCGGCAAGATCATGCGCATCCGCGTACTCAAACGCTA
>JBBSPQ010000148.1:0-5819 GCA_038258585.1 Pseudomonadales bacterium | reverse complement strand
CTAAAACTCATATTAGTGGTTTGGTTCTCGACACCGATTTCGTCAATTAAGCGGATGAAGTTGGGGTAAGTCCAGTCGTTGTAGACAATGAATCCGGTATCAATATTCAAAGTTTGAGCCGCTTCAGTGACCGTTACGGTTGCCGTGTGGCCACCAATGCGGTTGGCCGACTCAAATACTTCCACCTCAAATGCAGGCTGCCCATTTGCTAATGGCGCGGCATGTTTTTGCAACAAGTAAGCGGCCGTAAGGCCGGAGATGCCCGAACCAATAACAGCAATTTTCCGTGTCATTGGGTTTTCATCTCAGTCTTCCGGCCACGACTTAACTTATTGATCGCTATCCAGTGCCAGAGTCGAGGAAACAGGCGAAAGATATAGAGTGGCACTGCGAGTTTACGTGGAAAGGTTGCGCGTAGTGGATAGGATTGAATCCTTTCCAATATGAGTTCGGCTGCGGAAGCGGCGCTCATCACGAAGGGCATCGGAAAAGCGTTTTCATCAGTCAAAGGCGTTTTAACAAATCCCGGCTGAGCCACGGGGACGCACCCATTTCTGGTCGCCAGATCAATACGGAGAGACTCAAAAAAATACTGAGCGGCAGCTTTGGAGGCGCCGGTTATCCAAATTGTCTCCCATTTCATGATCGTTTACTCCGAGCAAGTCAGTTCTGCATAAGCGCTATTCCTGCATGTTGTGAGAAATATACGCAGCTGAAACGACGCTGGATCAAAGCGCCATAGACTGAAATTGTGAAGTCAATCACTGGTAAAGCGAGTGCTAGAGCGCTGATTCGCCCAATACAGAACCTGGAGTTTGGATCACCGCACACTGAGCTGTTAAAGTCGACCATTCCGGTCTGGTACTATCCTATGGCCAGTGCCATTCCACGCTGGTCATGAATGAGTTTATATCGTTAAAGGCTAACTATGAAACTGAAAGAAGGACATCAGTACGTATTGTCTTTGCCTGAGGCTAATGAAGAACCTCATTTTCATTACAGCTCATTCCGCATTCGGGGAAAGAAAGGCGCCGAAGACACTACTGAAAAACTTCAGAGAGATATTGTGATGGATTTCGATGCGGATGATCTTGGTTTCGCCTACATGATATCCAAGAATGGTGAGCTGGAAATACGTCATCAAGGCAAGTACGCCACTCGATTCAGTGGAGTGAAAGCAGCAAAGGTTGCTGAGCAATTGGAGCAAATGACGTTTGCTGGCCAGCAACAATTGATGGCACGGCTGACAGAAAACTACAAACACGGGAATGAGCGCATGTCGAAAAATCATCTCAGGAACAAACATTGAAGATCAGGTTTCATTGGTGCGAAGGAATACCCATAGAAGGGTTCTGTAATATAAGGATTAGGAAGGGAGCAATATCAAATGCCATTCTGGGATGTTGTACTGAATACAATCGCCAGTGAGTTTTCCGATCTTTCTGATGTGGAAATGGGGGTTCGCGTGTCCTTACGATTGCTGTTTGCTGCTCTGTTAGGTGGCATGCTGGGCTATGAACGTGAAACCCAAGGACAGTCGGCCGGTGTCCGAACTCACATGCTGGTCGCACTGGGAGCCGCGCTGTTTGTGGTTGTTCCCGAGCAAGGAGGTGCAATGGAGGATGCCATGAGTCGCGTGGTTCAGGGTGTGGTAGCGGGCGTGGGTTTTCTGTGCGCAGGCACAATTCTTAAAGGAGAGCACTCAAGCCAGGTGCGAGGTTTGACCACCGCCGCCGGCATTTGGCTAACGGCGGCGATGGGTGTGGCTGTCGGGGTTGGGCATGAGGCAACGGCGGTGCTGACGACTGTGCTGGCGCTTTTCGTTTTGAACGTAGTCCCTATTTTTTTGGAAAAAAGGTTTGTAGCGAAGAAGTCGGATAGTGGACCCTCGTGAAGTGAACATGAGTGAAGCGAGCACAATGTGATTACCTTGTTTCTGGCCGCTTTTGCGCTAGGGCTGATTTATAACGCCATGCCTGGTGCCGTGTTCGCTGAAACCATTCGTTACGGTGTGACAGGTGGATTCCGACTTGCACTCGCTGTACAGCTTGGCTCATTGACGGGGGATGTCTTATGGGCGGTCTTGGGTCTGGCAGGTGTCGGCTTGTTGCTCCAGCTAAGCTGGTTGCAGATGCCGGTTGGAATTGTGGGTGTGCTCTATCTGCTGTATCTGGCGTGGGTTTCATGGCAGGCAGCGAATCGTGAAGTTGTGTTGGAGTTACCGCCTGCGGAAATTGGGTTGCAGCCGGATCAAATGCAGAAGAATGAGAGTCGCGCCCTGAAGGCAGGTATGATGATTTCTCTTACAAATCCTCATAATCTTGCCTACTGGGCAGCCATTGGCAGCGCGCTTGGCGCCGTTGGTGTTCAGGAACCACGCGCAGAGCATTACTTGGTATTTTTTCTGGGTTTCATGGTATGCGCCCTACTCTGGTGTTTCTTCTGCGCGGCGATGGTCGACTGGATTTTTCGTCACAGCAATCAGCGCTGGGCAGGCATTACCTATAAAGTGTGTGCCCTGGCGTTTTTATTTTTGGCCGTAACTTCCTTGGTCAATCTGATTCAGGCACAACCTATTTAATATTCTGAATATTGGGAAACTCATGAATGACTTAGAATATGCAGGCTTCTGGATTCGTGTGGGTGCAACCCTTATCGATAGCATTCTGGTCATGCTCATCATTATGCCCGTGCTCACTGTGTTGTACGGTGTGGACTACTGGGTTTACGGTTCAGGCAGAGGTGGTGGTTTTGCGGATATTCTCGTCAACTATCTGTTGCCAGGCTGTGTGATTATCGTGTTCTGGATTTATCGCTCGGCGACTCCCGGCAAGATGGCACTGCGGCTCACAATTGTCGATGCCGACACAGGGGGGAAACCTTCCGTGCGTCAGTTGTTGATTCGCTACCTGGGTTACTACGTCGCAGGTGTTCCACTCTTCCTTGGCCTGATTTGGGTCGGCTTCGATCGGCGCAAACAGGGTTGGCACGACAAACTCGCGAAAACCGTCGTCATTAAAGCAATAGGCAAGGAGCCAGTACACTTCGCTCAATCGAGTAACGGATCCTCCAAGAGCTCTAGGCGCTTTTAAAAGTCCGCATTGACTTTTGTGCTTTTCAATGAATCCCCGCTTGCAATGAATCGCTATATTTAAAAGAATATAGCGAGATGTTGAGAGCGAGCGTGCTCCCTAAAACTAATAAATCCACTGTGGGGTTCGTAATGACTTGCATGACACCCGGCTTTGCCGCATTTTCTTTTGGTATTCTTCTGGTTGCAGGTGCCGTGCAAGCCCAAGCTCAAGCTCATGAGACTTCCTTCGTGCAATACGGTGGCAGTTACCAGCTGCGTTATGAGTCCCTACAGAATCCCTATCGGGCGGGTGCCAGGGGCAGTGATCAGCTCTTTTCCTCTCGACTGCTGTTGACTGCAAAGGCGACCAGTGAGCACCTGTTTGGAGAAGTGGAAATCGCAGACTCCCGTACCTGGCTGGATGACGCAGGCACGCCATTGGGTACTGATGATGTCAACGTGTTGGAGCCTCTGCAGTTCTATGTAGGATGGAAGCAGACTTTGTCCGATAGCAGTAAGTTTGCCGTCAAGGCGGGTCGCATGACGGTGGATATTGGCAGTCGCCGATTTGTGGCTCGTAACGGTTCTCGCAATACAATCAATGCTTTCAGTGGTGTTCATGGCGACTGGAGCATTCAGGACTGGCGCTTGCAAGCCCTATACACCTTGCCCGTGCAGCAACGGCCTTCAACACTGAGCGAGTTGGATCATCACAAGCGAGCGTTCGATGAGACCTACTCAGATCTGCGTCTTTGGGGGTTCCACTCAACATACTCTGGATTTGATTCGGTGGATGTTGTGGAGGGGTATCTATTTGGTTTGCAGGAGGATGATCGGCCCGGGTTGAATACGCGTAACCGCGACATCAAAACGGCAGGAATGCGCGTCCTGAAGTCACCCAAGGCATTGGCGTGGGACTATGAAGTAGAAGCGGCCTATCAGACAGGACAGTCTCGATCCAGTACTTCGGCGCTCGATATAAGTGATCTGGACCATCATGCAGCATTCGTCCATACGCATCTAAGTTATCAGTTCAATGACAAATGGGCTTCACGGATGGTGTTGCAAGCGGATTACGCCAGTGGCGACGAAAGCCCGCTTGATGGTGACAATAATCGCTACGACAACTTGTTTGGTTCCAGGCGCTTTGAGTACGGCCCTACCGGAATTTACGGAGCACTGGCGCGCAGCAACAGCTTGTCGCCAGGCGTACGTTGGGAGTTCAAGAGAAACAACACCTACTCTGGCAACATCGGCTATCGAGCGATGTGGCTGGCGGAGGCAAGGGATGCGATGACAACGAGCAATGTGCGCGACGTTACCGGAGCGACTGACAAATTCGTCGGACAGCAGTTGGAAGTGCGTCTGCGTGTTGCTGTCAGCGCAAAACTTCAGGCAGACCTAGGCGCCGCCGTACTGCACAAGGGGAAGTTCCTCCGTGAAGCTCCCAATGCGCCCGACGAAGGAGATACGTCTTATTGGTACGCTCAGGTAAACTATCGGCTCGGAAGTTGACCCATAGGAAGCAGGAGGAGCAATGCCTATCATTCGTGTTGAGCTGCTGGAAGGCAGATCTGTCGAGAAGAAACGTGAGCTGGTCGAAGTGTTGACCAGAGAGACTGCCCGCATCGCAGGCTGCGCCGAGGCCTCCGTTTATGTGGTGATAGAGGACGTGAGCAAGAATAACTGGGGCTCTGGCGGGCAATTGTTGTCTGACAAATATCCGGACTAATTCATGTCTTCCGCCGATGTTCTGTTGCAAAAGGTGCGCGCCTGCACTCTGTGTGCAGAATACTTGCCGATGGGGCCGCGGCCCGTAGTGCAGATGCATCCCGATGCCCGTATCCTCATTGCAGGTCAGGCACCGGGTCGCAAGGTGCATGAAACAGGTCTGCCGTTTAATGATGCCAGTGGTGATCGTCTGCGTAAGTGGTTAGGCATGACGCGTGAGACTTTTTACGATGCTTCCAAAGTTGCCATCATTCCCATGGGATTCTGTTACTCCGGCACAGGCAAGTCGGGAGATCTTCCGCCACGACCAGAGTGCGCTCCAACTTGGCGCGACAAATTACTGTCCCAACTTCCCAATCTGCAAATGACATTGGTGATCGGTCAATATGCTCAGACTTGGCATCTGCCAAAAGCCGGAAAGTCGGTCACGGAAACAGTCCAGTCCTGGCAGAAATACTGGCCCACGCTCGTGCCCATGCCCCACCCCAGCCCTCGCAACACTCTGTGGTTGCGGCGCAATCCTTGGTTTGAGGAAGATGTGATTCCAATGGTTCGGGATAAGGTTCAAGGAATACTTTCCTGACTGTCGCTTGATTGTTGAGCTCGCTCTGAGTACTGTATATAAAAACAGTATTCGTTGTGTCTCATGATTACTCGCCCCCCTACTACTTACGCTGAGCTGCATTGCCTCAGCAATTTCACGTTCCTGAAAGGGGCATCCTCTCCGGAAGAGCTTGTCGAGCAGGCTTGCCAGCTTGGCTATAAGGCACTGGCAATCACGGATGAATGCTCCTTGAGTGGTGTGGTGCGGGCGCACAAGGCAGCCAGACAAACGAATCTGCAATTGATCATTGGCAATCGGTTTGTGCTGGAAGATGACCTGACGTTTGTCTTGCTGGCGCGTAATCGACGCGGTTACGGACAGATGTCCAACCTGATCACACTGGCGAGGCGTCAGGCGCCAAAAGGCCACTATCTGATCGACAGGCAGCTAGTGGAAGCGCAGGTGCTGGAT
>JBBSPQ010000147.1:0-5819 GCA_038258585.1 Pseudomonadales bacterium | reverse complement strand
TGCCATGTCCGCTTCGTCGGCGGCGGCGATGACTTCTTCATCGCGCATGGAACCGCCCGGCTGGATAACCGCACGAATGCCTGCCTTGGCCGCGGCGTCTATGCCGTCGCGGAACGGGAAGAAGGCATCGGATGCCATGACTGAACCTTTCACTTCCAGATTCTCGTCAGCGGCTTTAATGCCAGCAATGCGGGCGCTATAGACGCGACTCATCTGACCGGCGCCGATACCAATCGTCTGGTTATTCTTGCAGTACACGATGGCGTTGGATTTAACGAAGGTGGCGACTTTCCACGCGAACAGTAGATCGGCAATCTCTTGTGGAGAAGGTTGTCTGCGGCTGACGATCTTCAAGTCACCGGCACTAAGCTGATGAATGTCGCGGTCCTGCACCAGCAGGCCACCGTTGACGCGCTTGTAGTCCAGCGCTGCCGATGCAGCTGCAGGCCATTGGCCACAGCTGAGTACCCGGACGTTCTGTTTGGCGGCAAGTACTTTCAGCGCGGCCTCGGAAACAGTCGGCGCGATGATGACTTCGGTGAACTGGCGGTTGATGATTTCCTGCGCGGTCTCGGCATCCAGTTCGCGGTTGAAGGCGATGATACCGCCAAACGCAGAAGTGGGATCGGTCTGGAAGGCGAGTTCGTACGCGCGTGTGAGCGAATCACTGATGGCGACGCCGCAAGGATTGGCGTGTTTGACGATAACGCACGCAGGCTCGCTGAACGATTTCACACATTCCAGTGCCGCATCTGTGTCGGCGATATTGTTGTATGAAAGCTCTTTGCCCTGAAGCTGCACGGCGGTGCTGATGCTGGCTTCCTGGGGATTCTTCTCGACATAGAACGCGGCGCGTTGATGAGGGTTCTCACCATAGCGCATGTCCTGACTCTTGATGAATTGGGTGCTGTAGGTACGAGGAAATATGCTGATGGTTTGTTCAGCGTCTTTGGTGTCGGGTACCAGACGTCCCAGATAGTTGGCGATGGCAGCATCGTATGCCGCTGTATGTTCATAAGTGCGTACTGCTAGGTCGAAACGGGTACTGTCTTTTAGCGCGCCGCCGTTCTCTTTCAACTCCGCGATGACGCGATCATAGTCTGATGGATTGACCACCACGCCTACCCAGGCATTGTTCTTGGCCGCCGCGCGCAACATCGTCGGTCCGCCGATATCGATATTTTCGATAGCAGTGGGCAGATCGCAATCAGGATTAGCGACGGTTGCTTCAAAGGGGTAGAGGTTCACGACGACTAGATCGATGGGAGGAATATTGTGCTCATCCATCACTGCCTGGTCGATATTACGCCGGGCCAGAATGCCGCCATGAACCTTGGGGTGCAGAGTCTTAACGCGCCCATCCATCATTTCGGGAAAGCCGGTGTATTCGGCGATCTCAATGGCAGGAATCTGTTCGGCGCGAAGAAGTTTGTAGGTGCCCCCTGTGGAGAGGATTTCGACACCAGCGTTGTGCAGCGATCTAGCAAATGACACAACGCCGGTTTTGTCTGACACGCTGATCAGAGCGCGCCGGACTACGGCAGTTTTGGCTGTGGACATAGTAGGGAAGGTCTTTCTGTCAGTTGACAGGATAGGGGTCCGTTACGCACAACCCTGCCAGAGATTATCCGGTACCAGGCCTTATATTTTGTGCTTTCCCGAGGGGGAGGAGCGGGCGCTGGTTACAACATTCCGTGTTGTTTCAATTTCTTGCGTAGGGTACCACGGTTCAAACCCAGCATGATAGAGGCCTTGCTCTGGTTGCTCCCCGTATGACGCAGGACAGCTTCAAGCAAAGGAGCCTCCACTTCACTGAGTACAAGCTCGTAGAGATTGGTTAGAGGAGAGTCTCCGAGATGTGAAAAATACTGTTGCAGAGATTTTTCAACGTCCTTGCGCAGACCGGAAGGCTGATCATGAGAGGGGGCGGAACCATTTCCTGCATTGAGGAATAAATTGCGCGGCATCAGTTGATCCGACGTATTCATACTGCTACTTCCTTCTGGTTAATCAACGTATCGAAGTAGGCTTCAACACTTTGAAGTTGTTGTTCTGGTGAGTGCAATTTATTGAAAATCTGTTTGAAGGCATCAGCGTTGGGCAGCAAACTGGTGTACCAGCCTGCATGCTTGCGTGCGAACAGCACACCTTTGAATTCGCCATACAATTCATGCAGTTGTTGAATATGGACAAGCAGAATGCGGCGGACTTCCTGTAAGGGCTTGGAGGGTTGAAGCAGGCCAGTTGTCAGGTAGTGATTAATCTGTTCGAATATCCAGGGATTCCCTTGAGCGGCGCGACCTATCATGACGCCATCGGCGCCGGTATAGGCGAGCACTTGTTGCGCCTTTTCCGGACTGGTGATGTCACCGTTGGCGATCACCGGAATCGAGATACTCTGCTTAATAGCGGCTATGGTGTCGTATTCCACTTCACCCATAAAACGGCATTCGCGGGTCCTGCCGTGTACAGACAGCAGCTGAATTCCTGCATCTTCAGCAATACGTGCCACGTCTACGCCATTGCGGGCATCCGGGCTCCAGCCAGTACGAATTTTCAGTGTCACCGGCACGTCCACGGCGGCGACGACGGCATCCAAGATTTGCTTTACGAGCGCAGTGTCTTTTAACAGCGCTGATCCAGCTGCCTTTTTGAGCACTTTCTTGGCAGGGCATCCCATATTTATATCAATAATGTCGGCGCCCAGGTCAACGTGCAGCCTAGCAGCATCTGCCATCATCGCTGGATCTGAACCGGCGATTTGAATCATATGGGGTCCGGCCGCCGTACTCCGTGTCAGGCGCGGGCGATTTTTCTCGCTGTGCCAGAGCTCGCTATTGCAGGTCAACATTTCTGCCACGGCAAGGCCCGCCCCCAATTCCACACAAAGATCCCGGAAAGGTTGATCAGTAATACCGGCCATGGGCGCCAGAATCACGCGGTTGGCCAAAATGTGGGAGCCTATCTTAATCACGACGGAAGTTGCTTTTTGCCTTATGGTTTCGAAAAGTGTATGTAATTAGAGGAATTTTTATGCATTCATCATAGCGAGCTGCATGCGAGGGTTAAAGGAAAAAATAGGGTATAAATACCCTAATGTTCAGAACATTTCTCATGGAAAGCCATGTTAGCGGGTTGGCTGGGAAAGCATTGGGCTGAAACTGACCTCATAATTTATCGCGGCGGACCCAGGGTCAAGAATATCCATGGCGATTTGTACGGGAGCGCCTGCCGGCATCATGCCAAGAGCCAAAATGTCGGGTGTCACATATTCTTCGGGAGTGAACTGCCGTGCTGCGACCAATTCATCTACTGCTGTAGTAAAGCGAAGGTTGAGGGTCGGGAATGGTTGTGGGAAGCTGGCATTATTACGAACCACGAGATTTACGCTAAGTGCATTAGCGATAGTGGTGTGACTGCGAATCAGCAGATTATCACTGCTGATGGTGCGGATATCGACAATAGGCGGCAGGGTGCAAGTTAGTATGTTGCAAGCTCCTGCAAGCCACGGGCGAAACGTAGTGTTTTGGCTCAGAGACTCACGTTGATACCAGATAAACTGAGCACCCAATGCCGCCGTCATGACAATTGCCAGTGCCCACATGCCTATTGTGCTGCGAAGTTGTCGTTGCTGTGGCTGGTGCCAATCTAACTCCAGGGGATCAGCAAAATCGTGCATTGCTGTTAGATTTTCCGCACGGAAATCGTCATGTTCAGGTAAATCCTCGATATCGTCAAGAACCGGTTTCAGCGATCTTTCTATCGGGTTCTCTATGGTTGTTGTCTGATGCTCAGAGATAACGTGTCGTTCTTCTTTTTCAATGTCTGTCGGTGACTCTCGACCATGTTCATCGTCTTCGTCCAAAAGCTCCCATAGGGGCTCATGCTCAGAAATCGACGGTGTTATGCGATTGGGAAGCGAATCAGCCAAATCCAGAGTGATGATTTCATCATCGATACCGGGGGATTCGTCTGCATTGAACGAGTCCTCCATGCTGTCTTCAAATGCCATCTGTGGCTCGATGTTGGATGTCGATTCGAGGTTTACGACTTCGACTGTGACAGTTTGGAGATCGGGAGAGGGGACGAGGTTGTCATCGGCGACAAATATTTTTAAACAGGCACCACATCTCACCATTCCATCGGCGGACTGCAGCTGAGAGATGCGGGTCCGAAAGGACGTGTTGCAGTGTGGACATTGTGTAATGAATAGCGCCATAAGATCCAATCAACCACGAGTATTAGTTTGCGTTGTTATGCAGACGAATGCCTTCTACCCGTACCCACTCTTCACGAGTTACAGGAACAAGCATTGAAAAAAATTCTTGATAAGTGTCCATAAGCGATTGTGTTTGCTGCGATAAAACTCCGGACAATATCAACCTGCCATCTGGTTTGACGAGTGCCGCGAGTACCGGGGTTAATTCCTCAAGCGGACCTGACAGGATGTTGGCTACCAATATGTCTGCCTGTGGGTGATCAGCGACTCCGGGCAAATGTACACTTAATTTTCCGGCATCAACCTGATTCAGGTCACGATTACTTTCAGAGGCTAAAATTGCCTGGGGATCGTTATCGATGGCGATCACCTGAGCCGCTCCCAGCAGGGCGGCGGCAATGGCTAGAATTCCTGAACCACAGCCATAATCGATTACAATCTTGCCCTGCAGATCCTGATGATCCAACCACTCAAGACACAACGCAGTTGTTGGATGAGTGCCAGTACCAAAGGCGAGACCAGGATCCAGCATGATATTGACGGCGTCGGCTACAGGCGGGGCCTCCCAGCTTGGGCATATCCATACTCTGTCCCCAAAACGCATCGGCTTGAAGTCCTGCATGCAAACCCGTTCCCAGTCAGTATCCGCCACTTCTTCGATGAAGATCGAGTCTGCGTCGCTTAGGGACGCCTCCGCGCGTAAAGAGGCAACGATGATGTCCATTGGTGCGTCGAATTCGAACAGTCCGACGACTTCCGTTTTATTCCAGATCGGAGTAGTGCCGGGATCGACCTGAAACACGGGTTGATCCTCACCATCCTGAAGAGTGACGGAAACAGCGCCCAGCGCGGACAGCACCTCTTCAATGAGTGCTGCGCCTGCTTCGGGAGTGTAGACCGTTAGCTGGTGCCAGGGCATGTCAGCCTCTTTTCGTAGGTGCGGACATAACGTTTGCGGGGGCCCAACAGGAATGCCGGCTGGAAGGAGAGCACATCTTCGTCATCACTTATGCAGGTTCAGTTTGCTTTCCAGGTAGTGAATATTCACGCCACCTTTCTGGAATTCAGCATCGCGGATGATGTCCTTGTGTAGTGGGGTATTGGTTCTGATGCCATCGATAAGTAACTCATCAAGCGCGTTGCTCATTCTAGCCAAGGCGCCCGCGCGGTCTACTCCATAGGTGATCAATTTTGCAATAAGTGAATCATAGTAGGGAGGAACGGTGTAACCGCTGTAAATGTGCGAGTCGACCCGTATGCCATTACCACCTGGGGCATGGAACAGATTGATTTTGCCAGGGCAGGGGAGAAACGTAACGGGATCTTCCGCATTAATACGGCATTCAAAAGAGTGACCCTTGATCTGAACATCGGATTGTTTGATGGAAAGTTTTTCGCCGCTGGCAATTTTTAGCTGCTCTTTCACGATGTCGATGCCAGTCACCATTTCAGTTACTGGATGTTCAACCTGCACGCGAGTGTTCATTTCGATGAAATAGAACTGTTCGTCTTGATACAGAAACTCCAGCGTACCCGCACCACGATAGTTCATCTTCTCGCAGGCTTTTACGCAGGTCTCGGCCACAGATTGACGGATATG
>JBBSPQ010000146.1:0-5839 GCA_038258585.1 Pseudomonadales bacterium | reverse complement strand
TTGTGGATGGGCAAGACGTGTTTCCTTTCCGCCCAGCACTGGATTCGACCGGTACGCTTTACTACACCGCGAACGGCGGCGTGCAAACCCTGTCTGCGCAGGGAGTAGCGGGAAACACCGTGCCTTTCGCGGCCACAGTCACTCTGGACCGGCCCAGCTATAAACGCCGCAGCTACGATCTTGCTGATCAGTCACAGCATCCTGCATTAGGCATCATCGACCCTATCCTGTCTCCGAATGGTTCTAACGTTGCATTCGCGGCACTGGGCGATCTCTGGCATGTCGATCTCGTGACCAACAACCCGCGCAAATTGACGGACGACAAGTTTGTGGATTTATCGCCCAGCTGGTCGCCTGACGGTTCGCGCATTGCCTTCGTTAGTGATCGCGCAGGTAAAGCTGACATCTGGATCATGGAGATTTCTCCTAGTTCAGAGACTGGCTCCGGCGCTGTCACGCGTTTGACTGATTCTGCTACCCCGGCGAATGCCCCAGTCTGGTCTCCAGATGGAAGCAAAATTGCCTATCTTGCTGATTTCGGCAACAGCATTTTTATTTCCGCTAACGTGGTCGTGTTTGACGTGGCATCGGGAGAAGAAGCTGTGATTTCCGATCCGATTTTTGGCCCCAGTGCGCCGGCGTGGTCACCTGATGGTACAACCATTGCGGTCTATCATCGTCGGCCCATGAGCAGTCGATTTCGTGAAGGGCAAAATGCGATCTATTTGTTGCCGGCATCTGGCGTGGGTGAAAAAATATGGGTCAGCCCCGTGGCCGACAAATCGCTTGGTCGTCGTCAATTCATTCGTCCGGCATGGTCTACAAGCGGTGACATGGTGTATCGGTTCGAAGGCGCTTTGTGGATGGCCTCACTGACGTCAGATGGTGAATTAGGTGACTCAGAATTGATCGCCGTTGCCGGGGAAAATCCAAGTTGGTCTGCCGACGGTGCCAGATTAATCTATATGGATGGTGCCGACATCATGATGTACGAGCGCAGTACTGCCGCGACTTCCGTGCTGGACATCAAGCCTGAATGGACTCGCGCCCTGCCCGACGAAGTGATGACGGTGCGTGCCGGAAAGCTTTTCGATGGCACTGGTCCGACCTATCAACAGAATGTCGATATCGTGATCGAGCACGGTGTGATTACAACTATTCGACCTGCAGGAAACACGGAGCCGCAAGGCGTCTTCATCGATGCCTCCACCCAAACGGTGATTCCGGGGTTGATCGAGGGGCACACTCATCAATCCTCGTCGCAGGGCATTGCACTCGGGGAGTTGTATCTCAGTTATGGCATAACTTCGGTTCGTGAAACAGGAACCGATCCTTACTACGCAGTGGAGCGGCGCGAGGCCGAAGCGTCTGGGCGACGACAGGGACCACGCGTATTTACTGCAGGTCCACTCAACGAAGGGGGGCGGGTGTCATACGGCGTGTCTGAAACCATAGGAACGCCCGAACTTGCCGAGAACTCAGTGCGTCTGTCCACTGAGCTGGAACTCGATCTGTACAAGAGTTATGTACGCCAAGACTACACCACACAGAAGCGTGTGATAGCACTCGCCCACGCCAGTGGCATCCCTGTCACGTCTCATGAATTATTTCCGGCAGTGGCCAACGGCGTGGACCAGATCGAACATTTTGGGGCCACCAGTCGTCGTGGTTTCTCCTTGGTGGTGTCTGGCCTCACCCACTCCTATCAGGACGTGATTGCACTGGTCAGTGAATCGGGTATGGCGGTGACGCCGACACTGGCTCTCAATTACCGTGGTGGCGCTAACGATATCAGTGCGCGTGAAGTCACTCTGAAGAAGATTGTTGATGCCGGTGGAAGGATTGTTGCTGGAACTGACTCACCGTTTATTCCACATGCGGAATCTCTGCATGTGGAACTTGAACTTTACGTGGAAGCTGGTCTCACTGAAGTGCACGCGCTGCGCTCGGCTACCAGCGATTCGGCAATGGCGATGGGAGTAGGCGATCAGCTTGGACAGTTGGCACCAGGATTTATGGCCGATCTTGTGGTGCTGGATGGAGATCCGCTCACAAATATTTCCGATACACGCAAGGTCAAAACCGTAGTCAAAAGCGGGATAGTTGTTTGGTCTAAAAGCGAGCTGAGGCAAGCTGAAGCTAACTGAGAGGAGCGTACATGCCGTTCTGCGAGCGCAGATCGACATGCAGCTTTTCCTTACAGTTTTGCCTTGGCTTGCAAAATCCGACTTTCGCAGGATTTACGCGTCGCACTTTCGAGAGGGCCAAGACACATTAATTGCATTTCTAGATCGCTGACCAATTGGGCTGGACTCTTGTTACCGCGACTGCCGAAACTGCTCTTGAGTTGCTGTAACTGAACTTGCATTCGCAGAGCTTTGTCGGAGGCGGGAGAATCCATGCCGGCGTGAATTTCGGCAGCGATGCAAATCTCCTTCGCCTTGAGTTCGTTGTCCTTGGCCTGCTTCTTAAACTGACGTGCTTCAACGCCATGAGTCAAAGCATGGAAGCGTTGTTCCAGTGCCTGTTCCTGCATAAGATCAGGCACTTTGCCCAACGCTTCCCATTGTTCAGTGACAGCATCGATGTCATCTGGTGCCCCTTTGCCTGAGAGCATGTCTTGTTCCAGCTTTTCGCAGAATTCCGCTTTCACTTTCACTTGACCAATCAGTTGCAAACTCTTTTTGTCCGGTGCGGCACGCAAGCGATTTTCGTAGTCCTTACTCACTCGTTCGAATTGTTCCTGCAAAGCACGCTTTTCGTGTTTGAGTTCCGGCGTCAACGTTGCCATGAACGCATCTTTGAGATCATTGAATTGCTTTCTTGATTGCACCAACTCTTCGTTGCCCAGATTCAACAAGTCACTGATCTGACGCAGAGCATCGCGAGAAACTGCGACAGCAGGATTAGCTGCAGTTGTTTGTCTGCCAGAACCACCCGCTGAACGTGCACCACTGCTGCTGGTTTTCGAAGCTGGTTCGTTGCTGCGCTTGGTGAAGACCTTGTCACAGGCGGCACGGAAAGCATTCCAGTGATTACGGTCATCCTTGTAAGGGGAAGGGCTGATGGATTTCCACTGGGCCTGCAATTTCTTGGCCTCGCTCATCGCGTCCTGCACACTTTCAAGGTTATCGAGTTGTTCAGCCTGAGCAATCAGCTCAAGTTTTTGCGCGGCATTAGCTTGCAGTGATTTTCGTTTGAACTGGCGCAAAGCAGACAGCGCTGTATTAAAACGCTTTTGCAGTTTTTTGATCTTTGCCTGCTCAACCGGAGCGTACAGCTTCCAATCTTCCTGCGCTTTGCTTTCGATCTTGTTCAAACTTGCCATATTGAGTGACTCTGCAGTCAATGTTGGCACAAGTTCTTCAAGCTGGGCGCAGATCTTGTTGCGCTCTTCCAGATTG
Source organism: Pseudomonadales bacterium (assembly GCA_038258585.1). GTDB lineage: Bacteria > Pseudomonadota > Gammaproteobacteria > Pseudomonadales > Pseudohongiellaceae > UBA5078. Next base: position 2,435 of record JBBSPQ010000146.1, on the reverse strand, counting down.
GTATGCAGTTTTGCTTTGCGCTCCTTGAAATACTCTCGACAAGGTTCGAAGGCTGTGTGAGACAGTTCATTAAACTGTGTCCATAGACTGTCGTTGTGCAATGAATGTCCAAGCTTCTTCCACTCATCCTGCAATGCTTTGATTCGTTTTGCTCGGTCGGCCGCGTGCATCTTGCCGTCGACAAGTGCCTGCATATGCTCGATAAGTTCTTTTTTCTTTTCCGTCGCCGCAAAGTTTTTCCAATCCATCAATTCTTTGATCTTGGCGGTATACGGCGCCACTTTTTCCTGTAGTTCGCGTTTCTGATTGTCATCAGAATTTTTAATGGCGCCTTGCACTTTATCCCAAAGACGTTGCGCCTCATTCACTTGCCCTTGTTCGACATGCACTTCGAGTGCCGCGATGTTAGCCAGAGAATCCTTGTGAAGCTTATCCTGATAAGCTTTGTTTCTTTCCTGTAACTGGGCAATCTGTTGTTCCATGGCCAGACAATCAGCGAAGAGTTCACTATGTGGCAGTGCCTTTGGCCAGCTGTCCTTGTCGAAAAGTTTATGCAGTTCTCGTGTGGCCTTGACGATGCGGCTAGTACCTTTCGCGGTCAATTCCGAAATTTCAGTCTTCACAAGGTCGATGTCTGCGCGCTTTGCTTCCAGTGCGTGGAAGGCGCTGACAATGTGTTCGCCCGTTTTGATCAGGGTTTTGCAGCGCTTTAAAACATCGGGAGATTCACTCTCATTGCTTTGATTGCTGCGGTCCCTGGAGAGCGCCCTGAGTGCGTGAACCTGAAGTTCTACAGTTTCAATCTGTTCGACCGTCAGCGGTGTCCCTAGTGCGGTAATGGTTGCATCAAGACTTTCACACGCGGCTGTCAATGACTCAAACTGTTGCTGTTGTAATGCAAGTTGTTGCTGAGTAGTGGCGTATTCATTGATTTTTGTGTCGAGCGTTTCGCGTGCGGCCGAAAATCGCTGTACCAAAGCAGCGTCGGCAACGGCGCTTACTTCTTGCCATTGCCCGAGCTTGTACTCGAGCTGAGCTTGTGACAACGCGCCTATAACCTTATTGGAAAGTGATTCGAGGGCAGCGCAGATATCGATGGCGAGTGTTTCGTCGGCGAGGCATTGAGCCTGGGCGTCGTGTACCACCTGAAGTTTGTCCTTACAGACTTTATAGACACCTTTATCTTTTTGGCGCATTTGCGCGGCGAGTTTCTCTAGTACCTCCGTATCAGTGATGGCAACGGCGGCCGCATGACGAATAGTGTGGTTTGACGATCCGGAGGCAATGTCATATAGCCTGCTCGCATCGGTGGAGAATTTCTGTTGCAGTCTGCTCAATGCAGTCAGTCCGGTTTCATCACAACCGCAATCCATCGTTACGGCTAACAGATGACCCTGCTCGGTCGTTGCCTCCAGCAGTTTGCCGCGCTCTTGCACGGATAGTGCGCTCGGCATTGCACCGGAAACAACACGGCAGTATTGAGCGACAGCAGCCTGCTGAATAGATGGGTTCGTATCAGTCATCAACGTCTGCAACGTATCGGGCGAGCGCAGTTGCGCAATCGCGGCCTGACGCACGGCGATGTCGCTGTCTGTGCGAGCAAGATCGCCAACGATCTGCGCGGCAGCACCCGCATCCGTATCAGTGAGGTCGCTTGCCTGACTAAGTTCCGAGATTGCTTCCAGTCGAACTGCAGGGTCTTTATGTTGCCATTTATTGTTCTGTAAAAACTTCTTAAAAATCATCGTCGCGCTGTTCTCGTGGGGGCTGAACTCGGATAGACAGCGGCCATTCTAGCAGAAGTTTTTTCTGCGCCGATAGCACGTAAGCGCGATTGTCACGTTTGGGGACAAATGGTCGGTATGAGCGGTGACGGTGCTATACTCTCTGCACTCGTTAATATCCGCCTGATACTCGAATTTATGCTTCCCGATGATCTCAAGAACACCATTCAGAATGCCTATCGGCAGATTCTGGAGAATAAGTCTCTGACACCCCGTTATGGTCAGCGCGTCATGATCGCCGAAATAGCGCGGAGTTTAGGGAGTATTGATCTGGAGGCCGAGCCAAGCGCTGAAGCGCCTGAGTCTGATGACGAGAGAGAACGGGATACTGGGCCCATTTGTGTGATTGAAGCGGGCACCGGCACCGGTAAGACGCTGGCCTATGTACTAGGCGCATTACCGGTCGCGAAATACCTGAAGAAAAAATTGGTTCTCGCCACAGCAACCGTTGCCTTACAGGAACAGGTGACGCTCAAGGACTTGCCGGATATCAAACGTCACAGCGATCTTGAGTTCAGTTTCACTCTGGCCAAAGGGCGGGGGCGTTATCTGTGTCTTTCCAAACTCGACCTTCTACTGCAGGGCAATGCCAGTCTCAATGCCATGGCGGATCTCTACGGCGAAGTCCTGACACCTCCTAATGATTACGCG